>JAACFL010000158.1 GCA_009937385.1 Gammaproteobacteria bacterium
TCGATGTAGGGCTCGAGGCGGTAGCAGTGTGGGCAGCCGTACCAGAAAAGCTCGATCACCTCGACGCCGTCGGCACCGGCCGAGGTCTCCATCGGTGGCACGACCGGCTCGTACTCGATGACGTCCTCGGGATTGATCTTGACCTGGGCCAGGGCAAGCGTCGGCAGCAGCAGGGCCAGGGTCAGCAGGACGCGTCTGTTCATCCGGAACTCTCCTTGCAAGTGGATGGCGTGGCCCATTGGACCGCGCGGCGGGTCGCTTCGTTCTAGCGCCCATTGTCCGATCCGACAGCCACGCGGCGCAACCTCGGTCGAAGCCGGTCGCTGGAAAAGAAAAGGCGGCCCGGAGGCCGCCTCGAATGCGTTGCCGCGGGGGGGTGCCTCAGAGCGTGCTGAGGTACATCGCCAGCGCCTCGATCTCCTGCTCCGTCAGGCGCGTGGCAATGTCACGCATCATCTGGTTCGGATCGTTGGCGCGGCTCCCGTCGCGGAACATCTGCAGCTGCTTGATGGTGTAGGCCGCGTGCTGCGCCCCGAGCGCGGGGAACTTTGCCGCCGGGTTGCCGTTGCCGTTCGGACCGTGGCAGGCGGCGCAGGCGGTGATGCCCGAGGCCGGGTTGCCGGCCACGTACAGCTTCTCGCCCTGCTCCACCAGCTCCGGTTTGACCGGCGCGGCCGGCTGCACCTGCTGTTCGGCAAAGAAGGCTGCCACCTCGTCGACCTTGTCGTCAGGCACCGCCATCGCCATGCCCGACATCAGCGGGTCGGCACGGCGGCCGCCCTTGAAGTCATGGAGCTGCTTGGCGATGTAGGGCGCGCCCTGGCCGGCCAGCTTGGGCCAGATCGGGTTGACGCTGTTGCCGTCGGCGCCGTGGCAGCTGACGCCTGAGCGAGCGCAGGACCGGCCGTCCCCAGGAGCAGCAGTGCGGCTGCGGCTAGATACTTCATCTGGACTTTCCTAACGAGCAAGCTCCCGCTTACTTCGACTGGCTGACCATGTAGTCGACGGCGGCCTTGACGTCGTCGTCGCTGATGCTCGGGTTGCCGCCCTTGGCGACCATCGCGGTGCCGGGCACGCCGTTGATGCCGCTGGCGTACAGCGCGTCCATGCCCTTGGCGATGCGCGGGGCCCAGGCGGCCTTGTCACCGAGGCCGGGCGACTTCATGGTCGGGGCGACGGCCGGGTTGTGGCAGGCCGAGCAGACCGAGTCGTAGATGGCCTTGCCGTCAGCGAGGGCGGCGCCCGACATCAGCAGCATGGCGGCGGCGGAACCGGTGAGGATCTTCTTCATGGTGAAACTCCCAGAGTCAGGGTTGTGGATGGTGAGTGGAAACTGGTTCCCGATCTGCGGCTCACATCACGGAGGCGAGGCCGGAAAGCCCGCGATATATACAGCGAAATCCCTTCTCCGTCAAATTCGTAGGGCGGTTCCGTGGGTGTTCCCATCCCCATTTCCGACCCCTTCAGGAGGCGGTGGTTCCGCTTCGCTTGTGGAGTGACGGCCAGGCCCCGACAATGGCCGGCAAATGCGCAATCGCTACCGCCAGACCCACTTCCTCAAGAGCGCACGCCTGCCACGCGACTACCCGCCCGACGCCGGCATCGAGGTCGCGTTCGCCGGCCGCTCCAACGCCGGCAAGTCCTCGGCGCTCAACGTCCTGGCCGACCAGCGGGCGCTGGCCCGGACCAGCAAGACCCCGGGACGCACGCAGCTGATCAATTTCTTCGACGTCGACGACGATCGCCGCCTCGTCGACCTGCCGGGTTACGGCTATGCCAAGGTGGCGCTGGAGATCAAGCGGCGCTGGCAGCAGGAGATGGCGGCCTACCTCGAGCGGCGGGAATCGTTGGCCGGACTGGTGCTGCTGATGGACGTGCGCCACCCGCTGACCGACTACGACCGCGAGATGCTTGGCTGGTGTGCGCACCGCGGCCTGCCGGTCCACGTGCTGTTGACCAAGGCGGACAAGCTCAAGCGCGGCCCGGCCGAGGCGACCCGCCTGCAGGTCCTTCGCGAGCTCAAGACGCTGCACCCCACCGCCACGGCACAGCTCTTCTCGGCCCTCAAGCGCACCGGGCTGGAAATGGCGCTGGCCCATCTCGACGGCTGGTTCGCCTGGGAGTCGGAGGCGGCGAAGTGAGCCCCCGATCCGGGGTGCTCTTCACCTGGCTGGCGATCTACCTCGGCGTGCTGGCCTGGTCGGGCGTCGGTCCGAAGGACCGCCTGACCTGGGTACTCGAGGTCGCCCCGGCGGCGATCGGTCTGGCGGTGCTCGCCGCCACCAGGCGCCGCTACCCGCTGACGCCAGTCGCCTACCTGCTGGTGCTGGTGCACGCGGTGATCCTGATGGTCGGTGGCCACTACACCTACGCCGAGGTGCCGCTGTTCGATGACCTCGCCGAGTGGCTCGGTCACGCCCGCAACAACTACGACAAGCTCGGCCACTTCGCGCAGGGCTTCGTGCCGGCATTGCTGGCGCGCGAGATCCTGTTGCGCACCGGCGCGGTGCGCGGGCGCGGCTGGCTCAACTACGTCGTGGTGACCACCTGCCTGGCACTGAGTGCCTTCTACGAACTGCTCGAATGGCTCGCCGCCGAGGTCAGCGGGGAGGCCGCCGAGGCCTTCCTCGGCACCCAGGGCTACGTCTGGGACACCCAGTCGGACATGGCGCTGGCACTGTTCGGGGCGATCTGCTCGTTGCTGCTGCTCTCCCGCCTGCACGACCGCCAGCTGGCCGCGTTCGCATGGCCGGGGCGTACAATGGCGCACGGTGAACCCTAGTGAAACCCACTCGACATCGAGGACCCGGATCGATGAATGCATTACCAAGGAACCTGATGCTGGCACTCGCCATCGCCCTGTTCGCCACCGGCTGCGCCAAGGTTGGCAGCGAAGCGTGGTGCAACGACATGAAGGAGAAGCCGAAGGGCGACTGGACCGCCAACGAGGCGTCCGACTTCGCCAAGCACTGCGTGTTCAAGTGACGACGGTGCCGCGGTGAGCGTGCGCGTTTTCACCACTGGCGGCACCATCGACAAGGTCTACTTCGACGCCAAGAGCAGCTTCCAGGTCGGAGAGCCGCAGATCGGTGAGCTGCTCGCCGAGGCCGGTGTCAGCAGCACGTACAGCGTCACTCCATTGCTGCGCAAGGACAGCCTCGAGATCGACGAGGACGACCGTGCGTTGATCGCCGACGAGGTTGCAGCGGCGGCCGAGCGGCGGGTGCTGATCACCCATGGCACCGACACCATGGTCGAGACGGCGCGCGCGCTGCTCGGGATCCCCGACAAGACCGTGGTGCTGGTCGGTGCGATGCAGCCGGCCAGGCTGCGCGTCAGCGACGCCTTCTTCAACATCGGTTTCGCGTTCGCCGCGGTGCAGCTGTTGCCACCCGGGGTCTACGTGGCGATGCATGGGCGCATCTTCGACCCGCGCCGCACGCACAAGAACGTCGCCGCACAGCGCTTCGAGAGCGATGCCGACTGACGGGGCCCCGGCCACGCCGCCCGTGGTGACGGTGCGCCGTGCGGACTACCGCGATCCCACGGATGCCGAGGCGCTGGTCGAGCTGCTCGACCTCTATGCGCGCGAGCCGATTGGCGGCGGCATGCCGCTCGACACCACCGTGCGTGCCGACCTGCCGGCGCGACTCGCGGCGTTCCCGACCGCGTCGAGCCTGCTCGCCTTCGCCGACGGCGAGCCGGCCGGCCTGGCCAACGCCGTGCTCGGTTTCTCGACCTTCGCCGCGCGGCCGCTGCTCAATCTGCACGACCTGGTCGTCGCCCCGGCGTGGCGTGGCCTTGGTATCGGGCGACGCCTACTCATCGAGCTCGAGGGCATGGCGCGCGACCAGGGCTGCTGCAAGCTGACGCTCGAGGTGCTGGGTGGCAACGTCTCCGCGCAGCGGCTCTACCGTGCCAGCGGCTTCGTCCCCTATGCCCTCGACACACAGAACGGTCCGGCGCAGTTCTGGCACAAACCACTGGCCTGACGATGGGGAGCCGTACGCGATGATCAGCGATCCGCCACGCATCGAGACCGCCACCGGGACCGACTGGCCTGAGGTCGTCGCCCTGCTCGCCGGCACCGGGCTGCCGTTTGAAGACCTGGGGGAGGGTGGGGCGCTCGAGGTCCTGGTGGTGCGCGACGATGCCGGGCGCCTGGTCGGCTGTGTCGGTCTCGAGGGGGAGGGGTCGCAGCGGCTGATCCGCTCGCTCGCGGTGGCGCCGGCGCTGCGTGGCCACGGGCTCGGCTCGGCACTGCTCGCCGCCGCCGAGGCCCGGGCGCGGACCGAGGGCGTCACGACGCTCTACCTGCTGACGCTGACGCCGGCCTTCTTCGACCATCGCGGCTATCATCCGGTGGCACGCGACGCGGTCCCGGAGGCGGTCGCGGCGAGTGCCGAATTCGAGCGCCTGTGCCCCGGCGATGCCGCCTGCCTGACCCGGGCTCTCGATCCCGCCGTGGAGGCGACATGATCCCGCTGTCGAGTGACACCGAGAGTCGCCCGACCGAGGCGATGCGTGCGGCCATGGCCGGGGCCGAGGTGGGAGACGAACAGAAGGGCGAGGACCCGAGCGTCAATCGCCTGCTGCAACGGGTCTGCACGCTGCTCGGCAAGGAGGCAGCGCTGTTCCTGCCCAGCGGCACCATGTGCAACCTGGTCGCGATCAAGGCCCACACCCGGCCTGGCGACGTGGTGCTGGTCGAGCGCGACGCCCACATCGCGCGCGCCGAGGCCGGTGGGGCCGCGCTCGCGGCCGGGGTGCAACTCGAGGGCCTCGCCGGCGACGCCGGGCGTTTCGACGTCGACACGCTGTTCTCACGCATCGCCGGAACCCGGCTCGCACCTGCAACCCACGCCCCCCCGGCGACGCTGCTGTGCCTCGAGCAGACCCACAACTACAGCGGCGGCGCAGTCTGGCCGCTGGCATCGCTGCGCGAGGTGGCCGACGGTGCGCGTGCCCAGGGCCTCGCGGTGCACCTCGACGGCGCCCGCCTGCTCAACGCGACCACGGCGAGCGGCGACACCGCGGCCGAGTTTGCCGCCTGCACCGACTCGGCCTGGCTCGACTTCACCAAGGGCCTGGGCGCGCCGCTCGGCGCCGTGCTGGCCGGCAGCGCAGGCTTCATCGCCATCGCACGCCGTTACAAGCACGCCTTCGGTGGCGCGCTGCGCCAGGCCGGGATCGCGGCCGCCGGCTGCCTGCACGCCCTGGACCATCACGTCACGGGTCTCGCCGACGATCACCGCCGGGCGCGTGACCTGGCCGCGGGACTGGCCGCGATCGAAGGGGTGCACGTGGCGAACCCCGTCCCGCAGAGCAACATCGTGCTGTTCGAGGTCGCCGGCCACGACGCAGCGGCGTGCGTCGACGCGTGCCGCCAGCGAGGCCTCGGTCTCAGCGCGGTCGGCCCACGGCTGCGCGCAGTGACCCACCTCGACGTCGACGATGCCGGGATCGCACGCGCCGTGGAGGTGGTCGCCGAGGTCGCGAGAGGGCGCGCGTGAGCGACTGCGACTGCGGATTCGAGGCCGCCGACGCCGCCCAGCGCCAGGTGCTGCGCGCGCTGCTGGGCATCAACCTGGCGATGTTCGTCGTCGAGCTGGGTGCGGGTCTCTACGCCGAGTCGGCTGGGCTGCTCGCAGATGCCCTCGACATGCTCGCCGACGCCATGGTCTACGCGATCGGTCTCGCGGCCGTCGGAGGCGCGCTGGCGGTGAAGGCGCGGGCGGCGAGCCTGAGCGGCTGGCTGCAGATCCTGCTCGGCACCATGGTGGCGGTGGAGGTTCTGCGTCGCCTCGTCTACGGCAGCGAGCCGATGTCGGTCGCGATGGTGGGCGTCGGTGGTCTCGCCCTGCTGGCCAACGTCACCTGCCTGGTGCTGATCTCCAGCCACCGCAAGGGCGAGGTGCACATGCGCGCGAGCTGGATCTTTTCCCGCAACGACGTCATCGCGAACCTGGGCGTCATCGTCGCCGGCGTGCTGGTGGCGATGACCGCGAGCCGTCTGCCCGACCTGGTGATCGGTGCGGCACTCAGCCTGCTGGTGATCCGCGGTGGGATCACCATTCTCGGCGAGGCACGCAGCGCAGATGCTGGGTGCCGGACATGACCGCTGAATTGCGCATCCGGGCTCCCGGCCGCGCCGACCTGCCCACGCTGGTGGCGATCTACAACGAGGCGATCGCGCGACGCAACGCCACCGGCCACCTCGAGCCGTTCGCGGTGGCCGAGCGCGAGGCGTGGTTCGCGAGTCACCTCAACCCCGAGACGCCCCTGTTCATCGCCGAGGTCGACGGACGTGTTGCAGGCTACGCCACGCTCGCGGCCTACCGCGGTGGGCGCGGTGCTTTCGCACGCTGCCGCGAGGTGAGCTATTTCGTCGCCGCCGACCGCCAGCGTCG
>JAACFL010000018.1 GCA_009937385.1 Gammaproteobacteria bacterium
ACCAGCAGCGCGTTGTCGGGCAGGTAGTCGAACAGCGTCGGCGGCGGCTCGCCGGCGGCACGGCCGGAGAGGTAGCGCGAGTAGTTCTCGACGCCCGAACAGTAGCCGAGCTCGAGCATCATCTCGATGTCGTAACGGGTGCGTTCGGAGAGCCGCTGCGCCTCGAGCAGCTTGCTGGCCCGGTTGAGCTCCTCGAGACGTTCCTTGAGTTCGACCTTGATCTGCTCGACGGCGTCGAGCACGCGCTGGCGTGGCGTGACGTAGTGGCTCTTCGGGTAGACGGTGTAGCGTGGCACCGGCTGCTGGATCTCGCCGGTCAGCGGGTCGAACAGCGCCAGCGACTCGATTTCGTCGTCGAACAGCTCGACGCGCACCGCCGCCTGTTCCGACTCGGCCGGGTGGATGTCGATCACATCGCCGCGCACGCGGAAGGTGGCACGTCGCAGGTCGTAGTCGTTGCGCGTGTACTGCAGCTCGGCGAGGCGGCGCAGCAGGGTGCGCTGGTCGATCAGGTCGCCGCGCCGCAGGTGCAGCACCATGCTGTGGTAGGCGGCCGGGTCGCCGAGACCGTAGATCGCCGAAACGGTCGCCACGATGATGGAGTCGGGGCGCTCGAGCAGCGCCTTGGTCGCCGACAGGCGCATCTGCTCGATGTGCTCGTTGATCGAGGCATCCTTCTCGATGAAGGTGTCGGTCGACGGCACGTAGGCCTCGGGCTGGTAATAGTCGTAGTAGGAGACGAAATACTCGACCGCGTTGTCCGGGAAAAAGGCACGCATTTCTCCGTAGAGCTGCGCCGCCAGGGTCTTGTTCGGTGCCAGCACCAGCGCCGGGCGCTGCACCTCCTCGATCACGTTGGCAATGGTGAAGGTCTTGCCGCTTCCGGTGACGCCGAGCAGGGTCTGGTGCGCCTCACCATCGCCGAGGCCTTCGACGAGCTTGTGGATCGCCGTCGGCTGATCGCCGGCCGGCGCGAATTCGGTCTCGAGGCGGAAGGGGCGATCCATCAGCGGGATTCTGTCACCGTGGGCGATCGGGTATCATCCGGCCCCTGCGCCAAAACCCGCACAGGAACGAGGAAACTCCATTGGACGTGCAACTCTCAGACCGACTCGCCAGCGTCAAGCCATCACCGACTCTCGCGGTCACCGCCCGTGCCAATGAGCTCAAGGCCCAGGGCAAGGACATCATCGGCCTGGGAGCCGGCGAGCCCGACTTCGACACCCCGCAGCACATCAAGGATGCGGCCATCGAGGCGATCCGCGCGGGGATGACCAAGTATACCCCGGTCGGCGGCACCCCGGCGCTGAAGCAGGCGGTGATCGACAAGTTCAAGCGGGACAACGGCCTCGACTACAGCGCCAAGCAGATCCTGGTCTCTTGTGGCGGCAAGCAGAGCTTCTTCAATCTCGCCCAGGCGCTGCTCAACCCGGGCGACGAGGTGATCGTGCCGGCTCCGTACTGGGTCTCCTACCCGGACATGGTGCTGCTCGCCGGTGCCACTCCGGTGATCGTCGCCGGCGGCATGGAGACCAATCTCAAGATCACCGCCGAACAGCTCGAGGCGGCGATCACCCCGAAGACCCGCCTGGTGGTCATCAACAGCCCGTCGAACCCGACCGGCGTCGCGTATCTCAAGGCCGAGCTCGCCGCGCTCGGCGAGGTGCTGCGCCGTCACCCACAGCTGATGATCGCGACCGACGACATGTACGAGCCGTTCGTCTGGGGCGCCGAGCCGTTCTGCAACATCCTCGATGCCTGCCCGGACCTCTTCGAGCGCACCATCGTGCTGAACGGCGTCTCCAAGGCCTACTCGATGACCGGCTGGCGCATCGGCTACGCCGGCGGCCCGCAGAAGCTGATCACCGCGATGACCGACATCCAGTCGCACAGCACCTCGAACCCCACCTCCATCTCGCAGGCGGCGGCGGTCGCGGCACTGAACGGCGATCAGCAGTGCGTGCGCGACATGTGCGCGGCGTTCAAGGAGCGCCACGACCGTCTGGTCGCGCGCCTGAAGGCGCTGCCGGGCGTGCAGTGCCTGCCGTCCGACGGCACCTTCTACAGCTTCCCCGACTTCAGCGAGGCGATCTCGGGTCTCGGCCTGGCCGACGACCTCGCGTTCGCCGAGTTCCTGATCAACGAGGCCGGTGTCGCACTGGTGCCGGGCTCGGCGTTTGGTGCCCCCGGGCACGGGCGCATCTCGTTCGCGACCAGCCAGGCCAACCTGGACAAGGCGGTCGACCGCATCGCCGGGGTGCTGCCGGGCTGACGCCCCGACCGACCAGGGATCGAAAACGGCGGCCCGCGGGCCGCCGTTCTCTTTCTGGCCTGGACGACGTGGCCCGTTAGCCGTAGACCTGCCGCACCTCGTGCAGCGTGTGCCCGAGCCATGCATCGACGATCTCCGGCGTCACCTTCCTGGAATCGATCAGCCGCGTGATGGCCCCGATGCGTGCCCTGGCGACCTGTCTTTCGAGTGGCACGACCCAGTCGTTCGAAACGTTGCTGTGAGCTGCATTCCGTAACACCTGGAGCACGAACACCACCGCCGCTTCGTAGGTGTTGAGCGACTTGGAGAGCGCCTCCTCGTAGACCGGATCCAGAACCGGTCCGTTTGTCCACGCCTCCTCGAAGCCAAACTCTTCCCTCAGGATGCGCGAGACCTTCTTGCGAAAACGGTACCTGGCGAACATCGTCGTCTCCTCTATGGATGACATGAGCGAATTGCATGACGGACCGGGGCAGGGTCCGGTCCGCCCATGAGTCAGTTCAGATCGCATTCCAGCGTTGTGACCCAGTGCCGCCGACGGGTCTCGATGTCTTCGAGCGGACAGTTCTCGACCAGCCGCAGCAGCACATCCCAGCCTTGGATGGCGGCGTCGGCGAGCGCGTGATGGATCGACTTGAATCCGTCCGGCAGATCGGGACGGTAGGGCACGCCATTGAGCAGCTTGAACGCGTTGTCGATGTAGGCGTTCCAGGTGCGCGTGCTGCCGTTCGGCGCCTTACCGACGTAGTCGTGGGTGGTGCCGTCCGCGCGGCGCACTTGCCAGTGGTAGATCACGGGCGCCCAGATATTGCACTCACCGGGATCGAAGGTGACCTGCTTCCAGATCTGCTGCTTGTTCATGCCGCAACTCTCCTGTTCCGGCACGGTGAAGGTCGTGCCGGATCGGGATCATTCTCGGCCCAGGCCATCCCCGGGGCTTGATCTGCCGCGCCAACCGCTTGCCCGTACATGCCAAGCGACCCGTTGCAGGTGGCTGTCGTACGAAACCGACAACATTTTCAGACTTGGCCTATGGCGTCCCATCATGGGACCGGTAGGATTTCAGGGGTGCGCAAGGAAGCGCACGGAAGGAGAAGAAGATGTCCGCAAGGATGCGGCTGGACCACGGGTTGACCCTCGTGGAGTTCCTGGTAGTGCTCGCACTGATCGCGCTGCTTACCGGCGTCGCCGTGCCCGGTCTCGGCGACCTGCTTGCGCGCAGTCGGGTCAAGTCGACGGCGGGGAGTTTCATGACCCACGTGAACCTGGCGCGGACCCAGGCGATCATGCGCAGCCAGCGCGTGGTGCTGTGTCCGAGCAGCGATGGCACGAACTGTCTTCCCGATGGCCACTGGCATCGTGGCTGGCTGGTGTTCATCGACCAGGACGGTGACCGTGAACACGGAGTGCACGAACCGTTGCTGAAGGTGAACGGGGCGGCAAAGCAGGTGCGGCTGGTCACCAGCCGCATGCGCCGCCGGCTCGTGATGTACCCGACCGGTCTCTCGCCGGCAAGCAACGGCACCTACACCGTATGCAGCCTGCATGCGGAGACCGCTCCGCTGGCGGTGATCGTGGCCAACACCGGTCGCGCACGGATGTCGCGTGTGCGTCCAGACGGCTCGGCACTGACCTGCGCCTGAGGGGTTCGCGATGCGGGTGACAAGCAG
The DNA here is from genome assembly GCA_009937385.1 of Gammaproteobacteria bacterium. Lineage (GTDB taxonomy): Bacteria > Pseudomonadota > Gammaproteobacteria > QNFN01 > QNFN01 > QNFN01. Next base: position 3,943 of record JAACFL010000018.1, read on the forward strand.
CATCAAAAGCGCTAAACAGTGGGCACGGAGGAGAGGAATGCAAAGAATCCGGGTTTACCTGGTCGATGATCACGCGATGGTCCGCGAGGGGCTCGCGAACATGCTTGCGATGCAATCAGGCTTCGAGGTGGTCGGTCAGGCGGGGGGTGGCGAGCAGCTGCTCGCCGAGGTGGTCGAGGCGTCACCCGACGTGGTGCTGATGGATCTCAAGTTGCCTGGCATGGACGGTGTGACCCTCTGCCAGCGCCTGAAAACGGTCTGCGCCAAGGCGCGTGTGCTGATGGTCACCATGCACGACGACGCCGAGAACGTCGCCCGTGCGATCAAGGCGGGCGCAGCAGGCTACCTGATCAAGAACGAGGCGTTCACCAAGGCGGTCGAGGCGATCGAGACGCTCTACCGGGGACGGCGCTACTACCCCACGTCGGTCCAGGAGCGTCTGATCGAGCGCACGATCGAGGTCGAGCCGGCCCAGCAGCGCCTGCAGAAGCTCTCCGACCGCGAGTTCGAACTGCTGCGCCTGGTGGCCTCGGGACGCACCGGCGTCGAATGCGCCGAGATCATGGACGTCAAGACCAGTACCGTATCGACGTTCCGCTCGCGGATCCTCGAGAAGCTGGAGCTCAAGTCCACCGGCGAGCTGATCCGCTTCGCGGTCGAGCAGGGCATCGTCGGCTGACGGCTCAAACGATCGGCGGGTCGAGTGCATTGTCGACCGGATCGGTTTCCTGGTGGGCATCCTGGAACGCCTCGACCTCGGTGGCGACCCGTGATGGCCTGTGGAAACGCGCGATGTGAAACAGCGCGTCACCGGCGTTGACCAACGGCAGGTTGGTGCGCCCGATCACGATGCCTTCCTGGTGCGCCAGCACCGGCACCTCGTTTTCTCCGAATGGGTCGGCGATCAGCGCCAGGGCCTCGTCGACCTCGACCCGGCTGCCGAGCTGTTTGAGGGTGCGCATGATTCCGCTCTCAGGGGCCCGTGTCCAGCTGCTCGAACGCGCCACGAACGGTTCGACCTTGTTGCGCGTGGCACGCTTGCCGTGCGGCAGCATCTCGAGTTCGCGCATTACCTGCAGCACCCCGCGCACGCCGGCACGTATCGACAGTTCGTCGAAACGCAGTCCCTCTCCTGCCTCGTAGAGCAGCATCTTGATGCCGAGCTCGGCCGCCACCTCCCGCAGCGACCCGTCGCGCAGTGCCGAGTTGATCATCACCGGCGTACCAAAGGCGCGCGCCAGGCTCTCGGTTTCAGGATCGTCGAGGTTGGCGCGAATCTGGGGCAGGTTGCTGCGGTGAATGGCGCCGGTATGGATGTCGATGCCATGCGTGCACTGGCGCACGATCTTTTCAATGAACAGGTGAGCGAGACGCCCTGCCAGCGATCCGTCGGGTGATCCGGGGAACACGCGGTTCAGATCGCGCCGATCGGGCAGGTAACGCGAGTGCTGGATGACACCGTGGATGTTGACCATCGGCACCGCGATCAGCGTGCCACGCAGGCGCCGTACCTGAGGCGTGGTGAGCAGCCGGCGAACGATCTCGATGCCGTTGAGCTCGTCGCCATGGATCGCCGCACAGACGAACAGGCGAGGGCCTGGGCGCCGCCCATGCACCACGTGCACCGGCATGTGGAGCTCGGTGTGCGTGATCAGGTTGCCCATCGGCAGCTCGATGGTTTGTCGACTGCCGGCCTCGATGACCTGATCGCCTAGCCTGAAGGCCGGCTGCGACCCCGCAGCCATGTCAGCCACGTCCGCGCGTACCCGTGCGATTCGGGCGCGCATTCTTCTCGAGGAACTGGATGATCATTCCAGCCACGTCCTTACCGGTTGCCTGCTCGATGCCTTCCAGTCCCGGCGAGGAGTTGACCTCCATGACCACCGGACCGTGGTTCGAGCGCAGGATGTCGACACCGGCCACGTTGAGCCCCATCACCTTCGCCGCACGCACCGCCGTGCTGCGCTCCTCGGGTGTGATGCGGATCAGCTCGGCGGTCCCACCGCGGTGCAGGTTGGAGCGGAACTCGCCTTCCTTGCCGGTACGCTTCATCGCCGCGACGACCTTCTCGCCGACCACGAAGCAGCGAATGTCCGAGCCACCGGCCTCGCCGATGAACTCCTGCACGAGGATGTTGGCGCGCAGTCCGAGAAACGCCTCGATGACGCTCTCCGCTGCCTTCTCCGTCTCGGCCAGCACCACGCCGATCCCCTGCGTGCCCTCCAGGAGCTTGATCACCAACGGTGCGCCGCCGACCATCTTGATCACGTCCTGAATGTCGTCGGGCGAGTGGGCAAAACCGGTCACCGGCAGGCCAATGCCCTTGCGCGCGAGCAGCTGCAGCGAGCGCAGCTTGTCGCGCGAACGGGTGATCGCGACCGACTCGTTGAGCGGGTAGACGCCCATCATCTCGAACTGGCGAACCACCGCGCAGCCGTAGAAAGTGATCGAGGCACCGATGCGTGGGATCACCGCGTCGTAGCTCTCGAGCGCTTCGCCGTTGTAGTGGATCGACGGTCGGTGCGAGGTGATGTTCATGTAGCAGCGCAGCGGGTTGATGACACGCACCTCGTGGCCACGCGCCTTGGCCGCCTCGACCAGTCGCGAGGTGGAGTAGAGGCTTGCCCTGCGCGAGAGAATCGCGATCTTCATCCGGAATCCTTGAGGTAGATTTTTTCGACCTTGGAACGCCGCATGCGTGCCTGGCCGAGGTAGGAGGCGCCGGGATCGACGAGGTACCTGCCAGCCAACGCGGTACGGCCCAGCAGCATGCGAAAACCCATGGTGTCACGGTCGGTCAGCGTGACCTCGATCGGCCAGCGCACCGGGCCGATGGCCACATCGGTCATGACCACCAGGCGCTGTTCGCTGTGACCACCCGAGTCGGTCACCCGGCGGTGATCGAACAGTGGCAGATCGCACTCGATCTCGACGTCCCGGTTGCGTTGCAGGGGGTGCATGGCGAAGCGTACGCGCTCGCCATCGTCGCCGACGTAGGTCTCGACGCGAAACGCGTGCAGTGCTGAGGTGCGCGCCCCGGTATCGACCTTGGCCTTGATGAACGGGATCGCCAATTCCGGCAGCGCGACCCACTCTCTCCAGCCAAGTAGGGCAGGGCCGCGGGAGGCGATTGAGGTTGTCTCCATGTATGCGTCCCAGCGCCTGGAATGGCGTATCCTCGCCCAAGTTTATATGACAGCGTGATGGCGTACAGAGTCCCAAGGAGGACACATGGAAGCACTCCACTTTATCGAGGGTCGCGCCCCGATCCCGCTCGATCCGGCCTTACCGATGCCACAGGATGGCTTCATCTGGCTCGACATCGTGCGTGGCGAGGACCATGCATGGCGGGAGACCGTGGAGCGGCTGGCTGGCATCGAGCTGTACGAGCAGCACCGCCAGGATCTGGACAACGTCAATCACCCCTCGCACTACGACGGCACCAGCGACTACGAGGTGCTGCTGTTCCGCAGCCTGGCCCCGGAGCAGGCTGACGAGGTCATACCGACCCGTGGCCTGGGGCTGTTATTGACCGGACGCCTGCTGGTCACGGTCCACGAGCCGGGCAGCGTCAGCATCGCCACGGTGCGCGATCGCCTGCTGAGCGGCGTGGGTCGCGTTCCGCTGCGACCAGTGGGCCTGATGCACCTGCTGCTCAACACCGTGGTCGACCGCTTCCTGGCCAAGCGCGAGCCGCTCAGCGCGCAGCTCGGGCAGTGGCGGGAGGCGCTGCTGAACCCCAAGAATCCGTCCGAGGACTGGCTGTCGGTGCTGCAGTTTGGCTCGAAGCTACGTGAGCTGGCGTCGCTCTGCGAGGAGCAGGTAGACGCATTGACGCAGTGGCAGGAGAACACGGGTGTCGATATCGACGAGTACCTCGCGGTCCGCCTGCGCGACCTGCTCGAGCACATCGACCGGGTCAAGGATTTCGCAGTCGGTCGCGAGGCCGACATCGAGTCGCTGGTGCAACTGCACTTCTCGGCCGTAGCGCACCGCACCAACGAGATCATGCGCGTGCTGACCGTGGTTTCGGCGATCTTCCTGCCGCTGTCGCTGGTCGCCGGGATCTTCGGCATGAACTTCGAGAACATGCCGGAACTGAAGATTCCCGGGGCCTACTTCGTGGCGCTCGGCGGCATGGCTGCGCTAGGTGTCGGCCTGTTCGCCCTGTTCAAGAAGAAACACTGGGTATAGCTGCCGCCAGGGGCATCCCGGACGCCGCGTGCAGGTGCACGTCGCGCTGCGGGAAGGGGATCGTGATGCCGGCCTGCTTGAAGCCGCGCCAGATTGCCAGGTTGATGTCGGAACGGATGTTGCCGACCCCGTTTTCCGGATCCGCGTACCAGACGCGCAGCTCGAGGCTGATGCCACTGTCGGCGAACGCCATCAGGCGCACGGTTGGTGCGGGATCGGCGAGCACCCGCGAATTGGCTTTCGCGGCCTCGAGCAGGATCGCCAGCGCCTGCTCCGGGTCGTCACCGTAGCTGATCTGCACCGGAACGCGCAGGCGCACGTTCGGGTCGGCATAGCGCCAGTTGATCACCTCGGTGGTGATCAGGTTCTCGTTCGGGATCAGCGTATCCTCGCCGTCGCGGTTGCGCACCACGATGTAGCGGGCGCGCATCTCCTGCACCCAGCCGAACTTGGTGCCGATGGTGATCACGTCGCCGGGCTTGATCGAGCGATCGGCGATCAGGATGAAGCCGCTGATGAAGTTGCTGGCGATGCGCTGCAGGCCAAAGCCGAGACCCACGCCGAGCGCGCCGCTGAAGACCGCGAGCGAACTGAGGTCGAACCCCGCGCTGTCGAGCCCGATCAGCACGGCCAGGCCGAGCAGGAAGAACTTGCTGAACTTGGCGACGCCGACGCGCAGCGCCGGGCTCATGTTCGGGGAACGGATCATGCGCCGCTCGAGGGCCTGGCCAACCCACAGGGCCAGGCCGATCATCAGCGATACCATCACCATCAGCTTGAGCACGCCAAGCACCGAGATGCGTGTCTCACCGAGGTGGATGGCCAGCGCGTCGAGCGTCCCGAGCACGGGATCGAGCCATCCGAGCAGATGCAGTGCAACGATGCCCCAGACGCTGCCGCTGATGACGTGCTCCCAGGCCTTGACGGCCTGACGGTCGCCGAGCGCCTTGCGCAGCAGGTAGATCGCCACGCGGATCGCGGCCAGCGAGGCGAGCACCGGGATCGCGATGTCGAGCAGGTGAACGTTGAAGCCGAAGGTGGCGAGCAGTCCGCGCAGGGCGCTGACCAGAACCAGCATGCCGATCGGCTGGACGATCCGCTCGACGCTGCGCCGGGTCAGGTGCTTGAAGCCACTCGGCGCGTTGGGCCCGGCCTCGATCCGGTAGCGTCCGAGGTACCAGCGCTTGATCAGCAGGGCCACGGCGAAGGCCAGCGCCAGGGCGCAGAGCTGGGCTGCGAGGGAGACAGGGTCGAAGCTCGCCAGCCATGCGGTAATGCGGTCGTACTGCTGTTCGAACGGCGACATCTGCGACTCCATGGCTTTCGGGACGGCTTGTTGCCGCTCCTGGATTCATATGTGATCATGCGATCAAGGTGTGCGCCGGGCAAGCGTGTCCAGGATAGATGCACCAAGTGTCTGAAAAACTGGGGGATGGGGCGATGATCAGCGTCTTGCTCGTCGACGATCACGAACTGGTGCGTACCGGCATTCGCATGCTGCTCGATGCCGAGGACGATCTGCGGATCGCAGGCGAGGCGGCCAATGGCGAGGAGGCGATCGACTACCTGCGCGAACATGGCCTCCCGGACGTCGTGGTCATGGACATCAACATGCCCGGTATCGGTGGCATCGAGACCATGCATCGCCTGTTCCACGCCTACCCCAAGCTCAACCTGGTCGTGCTCAGCGTGCAGGGCAACGACCCGTATCCTGCACGGCTGCTGCAGATGGGTGCCAAGGGGTACCTGACCAAGGGTTGCCCGGCCAGCGAGATGCTCGCCGCGGTCCGTACCGTGGCCGCTGGCCAGCGCTACCTGAGTGCGGAGATCGCGCAGAAGCTTGCGCTGAACCTGCTTCCGGGCGGCGGCAGCTCGCCGATCGACGCGCTCTCGCAACGCGAGATGCAAGTGCTGCTGCTGGTCATCGAGGGCAGCGGCATCCAGGAGATCGCCCAGAAACTCTGCGTCAGCCCGAAGACCGTCGGCACCTACCGTCACCGGCTCTACGAGAAGCTCGGGGTCAGCAACGACGTCGAGCTGACCCACCTCGCGCTGCGCCACGGGGTCGCCGATCCCGACCTGGTCGCGCAGTGAGTCGCGTACCGGGCCGCACGACGCCACCCGCCTTCGATCCCGATTGCCGCCTCTGTCCGAGGCTCGCCGGCTTCCTCGATGCCGTCGGGAGCGACTACCCGGACTACCATGCCCGCCCGGTACCGCCGTTCGGCGATCCGCAAGCCCGCCTGCTGATCGTCGGACTCGCACCTGGGCTGCACGGGGCCAACGCCACCGGCCGGCCGTTCACCGGCGACCACGCCGGGATCATCCTCTATGAAACCTTGCACCGCTTCGGCTTCGCGTCACGCCCGGAGTCGGTGGCTGCCGACGACGGCCTCATGCTGCACGGTTGCCGCATCACCAACGCGGTCAAGTGCCTGCCGCCACAGAACAAGCCGACCGGTCCGGAGGTACGCGAGTGCAACGGCTTCCTGGCTGCCGAACTGGCCTCTTTGCCGGGCGACGCGGTGGTGCTGGCGCTCGGCAAGATCGCCCACGACGCGGTGTTGTCTGCACGCGGTGTCAAGCGGGCTGCCTACCGTTTCGGGCACGCGGCCGAACACGCGCTGGACGGCTTCCGACTCATCGACAGCTACCACTGCAGTCGCTACAACACCAACACGCGACGCCTGACCCCGGCGATGTTCGACGCGGTCTTCGCGCGCATCGGTGAGTTGCTCGGCTGAACCCGCGCCGGTCGGCCTCCGTATAATCGGCGCATGAGTGGCGCGGACGCACCCTTCGACCTCGACGGCTTCCTGGCGACGCTGACCGGCCGACCGGGCGTCTACCGCATGTTCGCAGCCGACGACGCGGTGCTCTACGTCGGCAAGGCGCGCCATCTGAAGCGGCGCGTGACGAGCTACTTCCGGCGCGGTGCCGCACACGACGCCAAGACCACGCGCCTGATCGAGCAGGTGGTGCGCGTCGAGGTGACGGTGACCCACACCGAGAACGAGGCGCTGATTCTCGAGAACCAGCTGATCAAGGCGCTGCGGCCGCGTTACAACGTGCTGCTGCGTGACGACAAGAGCTACCCGTACATCCACCTCACCGATGGCGAGGCGTTCCCCCGGCTCTCCTTCCACCGTGGTGCGCGCGATGGAAAGGGGCGCTACTTCGGACCGTTCCCCGGCGCCGGTGCGGTACGCGACACCCTCAACCTGCTGCAGAAGCTGTTCCGCGTGCGCCAGTGCGAGGACAGCTTCTTCCGCAACCGCACCCGGCCCTGCCTGCAGTACCAGATCGAGCGCTGCTCGGGGCCCTGTGTCGGCCTGGTCGACGAGGCCGAGTACGCGCGCGATGTCGAGCACACCCGGCTCTTCCTCGCAGGCGGGGGGCAGCGCATCGTCGACGAACTCGCGCAGCGCATGGAGGCGGCCGCCGAGGCGCTCGAGTACGAGGAGGCGGCCCGGCTGCGCGACCGCATTGCTGCGCTGCGCCGCGTGCAGGCGCGCCAGTACGTCACCGGTTCGGCCCGCGACATCGACGTGATCGCCAGTGCCACGGCCGGCGGGCAGACCTGCGTCCAGGTGTTCTTCGTACGCGGCGGCCATAACCTGGGCAACCGTGCCTTCTTTCCCAACGTCCCCGACCAGGTCGATCCCGGCGAGACGCTGGCCGCGTTCCTGCCACAGTTCTACCTCGGGCGCAGCGTGCCGCGCGAGATCCTCGTTGACCGCATGCCGGAGGAGGGCGACTGGCTGGCCGCCGCGCTGACCGAGCAGGCTGGCCACAAGGTGACGCTGCGTATGCCACAGCGTGGGGCCCCACGTCGTTGGCTGGCGCTCGCCGAAGCCAACGCGATCGAGGCGCTCAATGCGCGACTCGCGTCGCGCTCCGGGCTGCAGCAGCGGCTCGAGGCGCTCGGCGACGCGCTCGGCCTCGATGCGACCCCGCTGCGCCTGGAATGCTTCGACATCAGCCACACCCAGGGCGAACGGGCCGTGGCCAGCTGCGTAGTGTTCGACGCCGGCGGACCGGTCAAGTCCGATTACCGCCGCTTCAACATCCGCGATGCTGAGCCGGGCGACGACTACGCCGCGCTGCGCGAGGCCGTCGGGCGCCGCTATCGGCGCCTCAAGGAGGGCGAGGGCAAGTGGCCCGACCTGCTGCTGATCGACGGCGGCAAAGCGCAGCTCGACGCGGTGCTTGCGATCCTCGAGGAGCTGCAGGTCGACGGCCTCGCGGTCGCCAGTGTCGCCAAGGGACTCGGCCGCCGACCGGGTCTCGAGACGCTGCACATCGCCGGATCCTCGAAATCGATCCAGCTGCCACCCGACGCGCCGGCCCTGCACCTGGTTCAGCAGATCCGCGACGAGGCGCACCGCTTCGCGATCACCGGCCATCGCGCACGCCGGGCCAAGGCGCGCCGGGTCTCGCCGCTGGAGTCGATCCCGGGCCTCGGGCCCAAGCGTCGCCGCGAGCTGCTGCGCCAGCTCGGCGGCCTGCGCGAGATCGAGCGCGCCGGGGTCGAGGACCTCGCCCGCGTGCCCGGCATCAGCACCGCGCTGGCCGAGCGCATCTACGCAACCTTCAACGAATCGCGCTGAACGGAACCCCACGATGACTCTGAACCTGCCCAACCAATTGACCCTGCTGCGGCTGGTGCTGATCCCGGTGTTCGTGCTGTTCTTCTACCTGCCGTTCTCGTGGGTCAACATCGCCTGCACCGCGGTTTTCACACTGGCGGCGATCACCGACCTGCTCGATGGCTACCTGGCACGCCGCCTCGGCCAGACCTCGGCATTCGGTGCCTTCCTCGACCCGGTCGCCGACAAGCTGATGGTCGGCGTGGTGCTGGTGCTGCTGGTCGCCGAGCACCCGACGCCGTTCATGGCGATCCCGGCCGCGGTGATCATCGGACGCGAGATCACCGTCTCGGGGCTGCGCGAGTGGATGGCCGGGGTCGGAGAGCGAACCGCGGTCGCGGTCTCGGTGGTTGGCAAGATCAAGACCACGCTGCAGATGGTCGCGATGATCCTGCTGATCTACCGCGAGCCGATCGGGCCGATCGATACATGGATGGTCGGGATGGTGCTGCTCTACGTGGCGGCGATCCTGACCCTCTGGTCGATGGTCGCCTACCTGCAGAGTGCCTGGCCATCGCTGGTCGGGAAGGCCCCTCAGGACGGAGGGGCGGGGGTTGACAGCGATTAGGCCGGGATTACAATGTCGGCTCGCTCGCAGGGCGGGAATAGCTCAGTTGGTAGAGCACAACCTTGCCAAGGTTGGGGTCGCGAGTTCGAGTCTCGTTTCCCGCTCCAATTTCTCTCTCTCACGGGACCGCACACCAAGAGGCGGCCCAGTGACCGATCAGCAGACGGTTCCCAGGCTGGGTGGCAGAGTGGTTATGCAGCGGCCTGCAAAGCCGTGTACGCCGGTTCGATTCCGACCCCAGCCTCCAATTTCGACCCCTCTCAGGACCGCGGTGTGATATACGCCGGGGGTTCAGACTGCCTCCCGCCCGGGTGGCGAAACTGGTAGACGCAGGGGACTTAAAATCCCCCGGCTTCGGCCGTGCCGGTTCGACTCCGGCCCCGGGCACCATCAATACATTGGCTTGATTAACCGATAAGCGCCGTAAGTCGTCTTCTAATGTCGCGCTCTCAGTGTGACCCCAGAAGGGCCTCGGCCAGTTCGACGAAGCCCGCGGTTCTCTCAGCCCGGCTGATCCATGCCGGCAGCGCGGTACAAAGGTGGGCCTGTCCGGTCAGATTTGCCACGCCGACGGCATTCGGGAAGTAGCCGAACATTGGTGCATCGTTGGGAGAGTCGCCGACGAAGGTGAAGCGCGACTTGGCGGCATCGAGGTCCTCGCCGAACTCCTCGTGCATCAACCGGCGGGTCATGCTCAGCTTGTCGTAGTCGCCGAACCAGCCGTTGACATGGATCGAGCTGATGCGTGCCGTGGCACCGTGTGCCTGGAAGATCGCAACGATCCGCTCGATCGACGCGTCGTCGAGCCGCACGACGTCCTCGGCAAAGTCGATGGCCAGGTCGCATTCCCGGTAGGGCTGATCGGCGGACACTGCCGCACCCGGGAGCTGCGCGAGGATCGCATCACGCACCGCGGCAAGTCGCTGCCGCTTGGTCCGCCGGAGTTCCTCGGCGTCGGCATACAAGCGGAGCATTTGACGTTCACCGGACACGTAGCGAAAGGCCAGCGCGCCGTTTTCGCCAACTACGGCGTCCACCGGCCAGGTGCGGGCGATCATGTCGCACCATCCCGCCGGCCGACCGGTGACCGGCACGACCAGCAGACCCGCTTCGCGTAGCTGTTCCATCGCCCGGAAGGCGCTTGCGCCGACTCGACCGTCGACGGTCAGCGTGTCATCGATATCGGTGAACACCCCGGCTACGGCGGCTCGGGATTCGATCGACCACTCAGCAAGCGGGCGCATCGGCTTCATAGCATTCTCGCAATGGTCTCAGCGGCCTGTGCTCTCTGCGCCGGTGTGAGGTGGACACCGGTCTTGGTTCGGCGCCAGAGGATGTCATCGGGTACGCATGCCCACTCGTGTTCGACGAAATGGTGCACCTCGCGCTCGTAGAGGTCGCCAGCGACATGCTCGCCCAGGTCGTGCAGTTCACGCGCGTCGCCGAGCACCTGGTCGACCAACGTGCCATGACGCGCTACCAGGCGTGCCAGGAAATCGCGAGCGAAACCGCTTCGACGCCGTTCCAGGTCGTTCAACCAGGCATCGGTATCACCTTGCGGAATGTCGCCGCCCGGTAGCGAGGCGTTGGCCGTCCAGGGGCCGGCAGGGAAATGCAGGTGCGGGGCGAGCCGCTGGAGGGTCTCCTCGGCAAGCCGCCGGTAGGTTGTTAGCTTGCCACCCAGCACGGTCAGCAGGGGTGCTGCGCCGTTGGCGCCATCGAGCTGCAGCCGGTAATCGCGGGTCACCGCCTGCACAGCCGTGGCCTCGTCGTCGAACAGCGGGCGCACCCCAGAGAATGACCAGAGCACGTCGTCCCGGCTCAGCGGCGTCATGAGATAACGGCTGGTGGCATCGAGCAGGTAGTCGATCTCGTCCGCTTCGATTCGGCACTGGCTGGCATCGCCAACGAACGGCACATCGGTGGTGCCGACCAGCGAAAGATCGCGCTCGAATGGCAGGATGAAGACCACCCGGCTATCGTGGTTCTGCAGCAGGTACGCGGACTCCGATCCACCGGTGCCGGGGATCCGTGGCACCACGATGTGGCTGCCCTTGACCAGCCGTACCGATGTCCCTGGCGGCTTGCGGTCGCCGGTCTGGGTGTTATTTGCTACTTGCCCGACCCAGGGGCCAGCCGCGTTGACCAGCGCGCGGGCCATCGCGACGCCTGATGCACCGCTGGTCTCGTCGCGCCAGTCGATCGACCAGCGATTGCTCTCCCGGCGCGCCGAGAGACACCGGGTGCGCGTCCGGACGGTAGCGCCTGCCAGCGCCGCCGCACGCGCATTGAGCACCACAAGGCGGGCATCGTCGGCCCAGCAATCCCAGTAGGTAAAACCGTGGCGGTACTCGTCCCGGAGTGGGGCGCCGGCGGGGTCGGTCTCCAGGTTGATGCCGGAAGAGCCGGGGATCTTGTGCCGCGGAGCCAGGTGATCGTAGAGGAACAGCCCGATGCGAACCAGCGGCCACGGCCGCATCGAGGCGCAGTGTGGGACGACGAAACGCATCGGCCAGATCAGGTGTGGTGCCTTGGCCATCAGGATTTCGCGCTCTTTGAGCGCTTCCCTGACCAGGCGAAATTCCATGTACTCGAGATAACGCAAACCGCCATGGATCAGCTTGGTGCTGGCCGATGAGGTACCACCGCCGAGATCCCCGGCTTCGAGTAGCAGCACCGACAGACCACGTCCGGCGGCGTCACAGGCGATGCCGGTGCCGTTGATCCCGCCACCGATCACCGCTATGTCATAGAGCTGTGCCGGGTCAGCCATCGGCAAGCTCGATTACGATCGGCTGGTGATCCGAGGCGGCTGCGTCGAGATCGACGCGGAAGCTGCGCAGGCGTGACTCAAGGTCTTGGGTAACGAAGAAGAAATCCCGGCAGTGCGCGCCCATGGGCCACTGCGCATGGTCGAAGACCCCGCAGGTGGGAGCATGCGGTTGACCGGGGTGAAGCACGCACCATGCGTCGCCCAGTTCCGCCGTGCCGTCAGCGAAAGGGGCGAGCAGGGCGCGGTATTCCGCCGCATCGGGCTCGAGGTTGAAATCGCCGCAGATGACCGCCGAGGCCGCGCGTGGAAAGCGCGCATACGGGCCCTGCTCGAGGGGGGCACCGGGTTCCCTGGTGAGAGCGGCGACCTCCGCGTGCAGCTCACGCAGCCTGCCGATCTGGGCCAGCCGCTGTGGCGCCGAGTGATACTCGAGGTGCGTGGTGACCACCCGCAGCGGGCCGGAGGGCGCGAGCAGCGTCAGCTCGGTCGCCTGGCGCGGCATGTTCCGGATGCCGGGTACGGCCGGCTGCGGCAGGGGGTGACGGAACACGCTCGCGACCGGCAGGCGCGACAGCACCAGGTTGCCAAACTGGTAGCTGCAGGGGTTCCCAGCTGCGTTATGGCTGGCCCGCTCCAGGCAGGCGCCGAACACCGCGACGTGGGCTGGAAAGGCCTGCGCCAGGAAGTCGAGCTGATCGAGCGTTGCGCCCCCGGCGGGCGGGTCGAAGCGCTCGATTTCCTGCAGGCAGATGATATCGGCGTCGGCCAGCGCATTGATCGTCTGCACCGTCCGTGCGAGGTCACAGCAGCCGTCGACCCCGGTTCCCGCCTGGATGTTCCAGCTGAGGAGCGTCGTCACTTGATCCCCGCACGCATGAACGACTGCACGAACTGGCGCTGGAACAGCAGGAAAGCCACCAGCAGCGGTGCCACGGCGAGCAGCGTAGCGGCGGAGATGATCGACCAGTCGACCCCCGATTCCGGCGCACCGAAGATCGCCAGACCAACGGTCAGGGGTCGCGTTGTGACCGAGTTGGTGATAACCAGCGGCCACAGGAAGTTGTTCCAGTGGTAGCTGATCGAGACCAGGCCATAGGCGACATAGGTGGGCCGGGCTAGTGGAACGTAGACCTTCCACAGCACCTGCAGGGGTCCGCACCCCTCGAGACGGGCGGCGTCTTCGAGGTCCTTGGGTACGGTCTTGAAGGTCTGCCGCAGGAGGAAGATGCCGAACGCGCTGGCCATGTAGGGCAGGCCGATACCGCTGATTGTGTCGACCAGCCCGAGCTGGCTCATGGTCTTGTAGTTCTCGACGATCAACACCTCGGGCATGATCATCAACTGCAACAGCACCAGCGCAAAGGCGATGCCGCTGCCAGGGAACTCGAACCGCGCGAAAGCATAGGCGGCAAGAGTGCAGAGCACGAACTGGGCGGCGAGGATCGTGGTCACTAGGATGAAGGTGTTGAGGAAATAGCGCGCGAACGGCGCGCGGCTCCAGGCGACCTGGAAATTCTCCAGGCTGATCGGTGCCAGCAGGTCGAAGTGGATCGCGTACTCGGGCGGGTGGATCGCCGCCCATACTGCGTACAGCAACGGCGCCATCCACAGCAGCGCGAGCAGCAGCGCTGCGGCGTGCTCGAGCCGCCTGAATAGGCTATGGCCGGTGATACCGTTCACTGGTAGTGGATCCGCTTGTCGAGGAACACGAACTGGCAGATTGCGATCACCGCGAGGATCGCGAGCAGGACCACGGTCAGCGTCGACGCGTAGGACTGGTCAAGGAAGCTGAACGCGACTTCGTAGATGTAGTAGAGCAGCAGCGAGCTGGCGTTGTCTGGCCCGCCCTTGGTCAGGATGAACAACTGATCGACCAGCTTGAACGAATTGATCACCGCGTTGATCAGGACGAACAGCGTCGTCGGCATCAGTAGCGGAAAGGTCACGCGACGAAAGAAGTACCAGCGACTTGCCCCCTCTAGCTGCGCCGCCTCCTCGAGTTCAGGCGACATCGCCTGCAGCGCCGCCAGGTAGAAGATCATGAAAAAACCGGCCTCTTTCCAGATGGCGAGGACGATGATGCAGCCAAGCACCGTGTCCGGGTCGCCGAGCCAGTTGTGGGAACCGAAGCCCAGTGCGCCACTGATCTGGTCGATCAGGCCGATCTCGGGTGTGTAGAAGAACAGCCAGATGTTCGCCACCGCGATCATCGGCAACACCGTAGGCGTGAAATAGCACATCCGCACGAAGCCCTGCAGCGGCATCCGGCTGTTGACCCAGACCGCCATCAGGATGGCCAGGCCGATACTGACCGGAATGGTGCCGACGGCGAACCAGGCGTTGTTCCGGAGGACCTTCCAGAACACCTCGTCGTCGAGCATCAGTCGATAGTTGTCGAGACCGACGAACTCCGAGGGACGGATTGCCGAACCGCTCGAGAAGAAGCTCTCGGCCAGCGTTGCGACCGCTGGGTAGTGCGTGAACATGGCCAGCAGCACCGCGGCTGGCATCAGCAGCAGCCAGCCGACGACGTACCGCTGGCTGATCTTCGGGACGCTTGACATCGCGCGGCTTCGCTTCCTCGACAGGCCCGGAGGAACGGGTTGTCCTCCGGGCCTGTCGCCAGGATCAGGGGTCAGCGGTAGCGCTTGAGCAGGTTGTCGGCCTGTTTCTGCGCGGAACCTAGGGCCTCGTCGACCGACTTGCTGCCAGTCAGCACCGACTGGATCGCGTCATCGAGCAGCTTGCGCACGCGGCCGGTCTGGTGGGTCGACAGCTCTGCTGTGGCGAACTCGAGCTGGTCGCGGGCCACCGCGGCCGGCGGGAAGTCGATCACGTACTGCTTAAGCGCCGCGGTCTCGTAGGCATCCGGGCGGGTGCCGATGTAACCGGTCTTGATGCTCCACTCGGCAGTACGTTCCGGCTGGGTCATGAAACGGACCAGCTTCATCGCCGCGATGCGCTCTTCCGGTGAGGTCTGCTTGAAGATGTAGAAGTTGCCACCACCGGTCGGTGTGCCGCGACGCTTGTTGGCCGGCAGCATGGCGACGCCGAAATCGAACTTGGCGTTGTTCTTGACCGTGGTCAGGTTGCCCGTCGAGTGCCACATGATGGCGGTCTGACCCTCGAGGAAGTTCTTGCGCAGCGTGCCCCATTCGATCGTGCCGGATGGCATCACTTCGTGCTTGCTGCCGAGGTCCTTCCAGAACTGCAGCGCCTCCTTCGTCGGCGCGGCGTCGAAGTAGGTCTGGTTGCCATCACCGTTCATCAGCGTCTGGCCGTTCTGCATGGCTAGGGCACCGAACATCCAGTAGGGGTAGCCGGTCGATGGGATCATCATCCCCCAGCGTTCCACCTGGTTGCCGTTCTTCTTGACCAGCTTCTTGCCTGCGGCGACCAGCTCATCCCAGGTCGCCGGTGGTTTTTCCGGGTCTAGACCGGCCTCGCGGAAGGCGTCCTTGTTGTAGTACATGACGATCGTCG
>JAACFL010000159.1 GCA_009937385.1 Gammaproteobacteria bacterium
CAGCCAAAAAGAAGGCCCGCTTTGCGGGCCCTCTTGTTGGCTGGGGGACTAGGATTCGAACCTAGATTGACGGAGTCAGAGTCCGTTGTCCTGCCGTTAGACGATCCCCCAGGGGAAATCGGGAGCGATCAGCGCTTCGAGAACTGGGTCGCGCGACGCGCCTTGTGCAGGCCGACCTTCTTGCGCTCGACCTCGCGGGCGTCGCGGGTCACGAAGCCGGCCTTGCGCAGCGGCTGGCGCAGGGTCTCGTCGTAGTCCATCAGCGCGCGGGTGATGCCGAGGCGGATAGCGCCGGCCTGGCCGGTGGTGCCGCCGCCCTTGACGGTGACGTCGATGTCGAAGGTCTCGACACGCTCGGTCAGATCGAGCGGCTGGCGCACGACCATGCGCGCCGTCTCACGGCCGAAGAACTCGTCGAGCGGCTTGCCATTGACGAGGATCGCGCCACGACCCGAGCGCATGTAAACGCGCGCGGTCGAACTCTTGCGCCGGCCGGTACCGTAATACTGTTCAGTCGCCATGTTCAGTCCTGCTCTCAGATCTCGAGGGGTTTCGGCTGCTGCGCCGCATGCTGATGCTCGCTCCCGGCGTAGACCTTGAGCTTCTTGAACATCGCGCGCCCCAGCGGGTTCTTCGGCAACATGCCCTTGACCGCGGTCTGGATGACGCGCTCCGGAGCCTTGTCGATGAGCTTTTCGAAGCTGATCGACTTCATGTTCCCGATGTAACCGGTGTGGTGGTAGTAGATCTTGTCGGTGGACTTGCGCCCGGTGACGCGCACCTTCTCCGCATTGATCACGACGATGTAATCGCCGGTATCGACGTGCGGGGTGTACTCCGGCTTGTGCTTGCCGCGCAGGCGACGGGCCACCTCGGTGGCGAGCCGTCCGAGAGTCTGGCCCTCCGCATCGACCACGAACCAGTCGCGGCGCACGGTGGCGGGGTTGGCGCTATAGGTCTTCATCTGATTGCAGCTCTGTTCAGGAACGCGTCCACGAAAGAGGCGGGATCTTACAAGAGTCCCGCCGGCAGGACAAGCACTTGGCGGCCACTCCTGACCGGCCAGCGAGCCCCCCTGCCGCCCCCCTCACACCGGGCGCCCAGCGTACGACCGCAGCCGTCACCATGCAGCGCGGCCCAGGATTGCGAATGCGGCCCACGGGCCGGATTTTTTGCGCCGCAGTAGCCAGGGACGCCTGCTGCGTTTCGTCGGCCACCGGCGCGACACGCAGGCCGGGATCGATCAGCGCAGCCAGGTCGGCTATACGTATGTTTTAACAGATAAAAAAAGGCGCGGTTAGAGAAACCGCGCCTAAAACCACCAAAGGAGGATGGAGGAGATGTGATGCTGCGTTGCAGCATCGACAGGCATATTATGGTGATCCAGCCCCTCCATGTCAACAAATATTTTGCATTGCACTATAAAGTTGCCTGATGACATGGACGGTCGCCCTCAGCCCGTGCCGGCCCCCTCGGACGCGCCCTCGATCGTCACCTCGTGGGTCATCTCCGCGCTCTTGGCGAGCATGATCGATGCCGAGCAGTACTTATCCTTGGACAGGCTCACCGCGCGCTCCACCTGCTTCGGCGCCAGGCCGTCGCCCGAGACCCTGTAGTGCAGGTGGATGCGAGTGAAGACCTTGGGCACCGTCTCGGCGCGTTCGGCAGCGACCTCGACGACGCAGTCGGTGACCGGCTGGCGCGCCTTCTTCAGGATCGCGACGACGTCGAACGCCGTGCAGCCGCCGAGGCCGAGCAGTAGCATCTCCATAGGCCGGCAACCGCGGTTCTCACCGCCCGCATCGGGCGGACCGTCCATGACCACGGTGTGACCACTGCCGGCGGCACCCTCGAAACTCGCGCCCCCAGCCCATCTGATCGTCGCCTTCATGTCGCTCTCCCGTTGCGGCGGCAAAGCCTAGCATGATCGACAGCACTCCAATCGCTGCCCTAGACTCCTCGCTCATGGAGACCCCGAACACCCAGGCGACGACGGAGGGCACCCTCGACCGCTTCCTGGCGCGCTGCCACCGTCGCCGCTACCCGTCGAAGGCGACCATCCTCTACCAGGGCGATCGTTCCGACGCGCTCTACTACATTCTCTCCGGATCGGTCACGGTGCTGCGCGAGGACGACGCGGGGCGTGAGATCGTCCTCGCCTACCTCAACCCGGGCGACTTCTTCGGCGAGATGGGGCTGTTCGACCAGGCCGGGGGGCGCAGCGCCTGGGTGCGCACCCGCACGTCGTGCGAGCTGGCAGAGATCACCTACGCCCGCTTCCGCCAGCTGACCAGCGAGGATCCCGAGATCCTGTTCCTTCTCGCCTCGCAGATGGCGCTGCGCCTGCGCGACACCAGCCACAAGGTCGGTGACCTGGCCTTCCTGGACGTCTCCGGGCGCATCGCCCGCGCGCTGCTCGAGCTGACCACCCAGCCCGACGCCATGACCCACCCCGACGGCATGCAGATCCGCGTGACCCGCCAGGAACTCGGGCGCATCGTCGGCTGCTCGCGCGAGATGGTCGGACGGGTGCTGAAGGAGATGGAGCAGAAAGGCCTGCTCGAGGCCCACGGCAAGACGATCGTGGTCTACGGAACCCGCTAGTCTGTCAGGGTCGCGGCCTGGGGGCCGCTGCTACAACAAATGGGCGCCCCTCGAATGGTATGTCTGCAGGAGCGCCGCCCACGGCGCGACTGATTGGACCG
This sequence comes from Gammaproteobacteria bacterium, assembly GCA_009937385.1. Taxonomy (GTDB): domain Bacteria; phylum Pseudomonadota; class Gammaproteobacteria; order QNFN01; family QNFN01; genus QNFN01. The sequence goes on from JAACFL010000159.1 coordinate 2,706, forward strand.
GCTGTCCTTTCTCGCGACCTGCGGGTCGCTCCCACATCCGATACCCGCGGTATTGGACCAGGCTAGTCCGGCTAACCGCCGACCAGGAACCCGTGCACCCCGGCCGCGCGCATGCGCGCGACGTCGTCCTGCGCGAGGATGCCGCTCTCGGTGACCAGCAAGGTACCCTCCGGAACCCGGTCGAGCAGGTCGAGAGTGGTCTCGAGGCGGGTCTCGAAGGTGCGCAGGTTGCGGTTGTTGATGCCGAGGAGCGGCGGCTCGAGGCGGAGTGCGCGCTCGAGCTCGTCGGCATCGTGCACCTCGACGAGCACGTCGAGACCGGCCTCGGCGGCCACGTCGTTCAGCTCGGCCAGGCGCCCGTCGTCGAGTGCGGCGACGATCAGCAGCACCGCGTCGGCGCCAAGCGCCCGCGCCTCCCACACCTGGTAGGGGTCGATCGTGAAGTCCTTGCGCAGCACCGGGAGCGTGCAGGCCGCGCGCGCCTGCTGGAGGTAGGCGTCGGCACCCTGGAAGAAATCGACGTCGGTCAGCACCGACAGGCAGGCCGCCCCACCGCGCGCATAGGAGGCGGCGATTGCGGCCGGGTCGAACTCCTCGCGCAACAACCCCTTGCTCGGCGAAGCGCGCTTGGCCTCGGCAATCACCGCCGGTTCGCCACGCGCGATGCGTTCAGCGAGCGCGGTCCGGAAGCCACGCAGAGGGTAGGCGGCAGCGGCCGCCTCGCGAACCGCAGCAAGTGGCCGGGCCGTGCTGCGCTCGGCGATCTCCTCGACCTTGCGCGCGAGGATGCGCTCGAGGACGTCGGGGATGTTGCCGCTCACTCTGCGGCAGCCGGCAGCTTCCCGGTGAACTCGGCCAGCTGATCGAGCTTGCCGAGCGCCGCACCGGAGGCGAGCACCTCGCGGGCCCTTGTGACACCTGAATCGAGGCCGTCGGCAAGCCCGGCGGCGTACAGCGCGGCACCGGCATTGAGCGCGACGATGTCGCTGGCCGGCCCCGACTCACCGCCGAGGACCCGGCGCACCACGGCGAGGCTCTGCGTCGCATCGGCGACCTTCAAACTGTCGACCGCGTTCAGGCTGATGCCGTAGGCCGTGGGGTCGATGGTGAAGGTCGTGACCTCGCCGGCCTTGAGTTCTGCGACCTGCGTCGCTGCCCCGATGCTGATCTCGTCGAGCCCGTCCTCGGAATGGACCACCAGCACGTGCTCGGCGCCGAGACGCTGCATGACCCTGGCGAGCGGTTCGACCCACTCGGCCGCGTAGACGCCGATCAGCAGGTTGGGCGCGCCGGCCGGATTGGTCAGAGGCCCGAGCACGTTGAAGATGGTGCGCACCGCCATTTCGCGACGCGGCGCGACGGCGTGGCGCATCGCCCCGTGGTGGCGCGGCGCGAACATGAAGCCGACGCCGACCTCGTCGACGCAGGCGGCGACCTGCTCGGGGGTCAGGTCGAGGCGCACGCCGGCCTGCTCGAGCAGGTCGGCACTGCCCGAGCTGCTCGAGATCGAGCGGTTGCCGTGCTTGGCGACCCGACCGCCGGCGGCCGCAACAACCATCGCGCTGGCGGTGGAGACGTTGAACGTGCCGACGCCATCACCGCCGGTGCCAACGATATCGACCAGGTGCGGATGGTCGACCGTGACGTGGGTCGCGAGCTCGCGCATCACCGCGGCGGCCGCGGCGATCTCCTCGACCGTCTCGCCCTTCATGCGCAGGCCGATCAGGAAGCCGCCGATCTGTGCCGGGGTGGCATCGCCGCCCATGATCAGGCGCATCACGGCGGTCATCTGGCCGGCGTCGAGGTCGCGCCGCTCGGTGACGGTGCGGATCGCGGTGGGCATGTCCATGGTTCGCTTCTCCCGTGTCAGGCCGGCGGCGCGTCGGGCCGGTCGGCGAGAAAGTTGCGCAGCAGCGCGTGACCCGCTTCGCTGAGGATCGACTCGGGGTGGAACTGCACCCCCTCGACCGCGAGCTCGCGGTGGCGCACACCCATGATCGCCTCGCGGCTGCCGTCGTCGTCCTCGGTCCACGCGGTGACCTCGAGCACGTCGGGGACGCTGTCGGGGTCGATCACCAGCGAATGGTAACGCGTCGCCTGCAGCGGCTCGGGCAGGTCGCGGAACACGCCATGGCCCCGGTGGTGCACCGGCGACAGCTTGCCGTGCATGATACGCGGCGCGCGCACGATGCGGCCCCCGTAGAGCTGGCCGATGCACTGGTGGCCGAGGCAGACGCCCAGGATCGGCACCCGGCCGGCGAAGTGGCGGATCGCGTCAAGGGAGATGCCCGCCTCGTTCGGCGTGCAGGGACCCGGCGAGATCACCAGCCGGTCGGGGGCGAGGGCCTCGATCTCGGTGGGAGTCACCCTGTCGTTGCGGAACACCTGAACCTCTTCACCCAGCTCGCCGAAGTACTGCACCAGGTTCCAGGTGAACGAATCGTAGTTGTCGATCATGACCAGCATGGATCAGAGCCCGTGAACGGGTCGCCCACCGTCGCGAGGCGTCACCTGGGCGGTCCAGGCAAGGCGCGGGGGTGCACGAAATTGCGCGCGTAGCCCAGCTACGCAAGCGATTTTGGGGGTCCCCGCAACGCAGCCGGGGGTGCCCAGGTGGCGACGCAGCAGGTGGTGTGATCCTTTCACGGGCTCTCTCAACCGGTCAGGTCGTCGAGGCCGCCCTCGACCAGGGCCACGGCGCGGAACACCGCGCGTCCCTTGTTCATGGTCTCCTCCCACTCTCGCGCCGGGTCGGAGTCGTGGACGATGCCGGCGCCGGCCTGGACGTGCAGCACGTCGTCCTTGATCACCGCGGTGCGGATCGCGATCGCGGTGTCCATGTTGTCGTTCCAGCCGATGTAGCCGACCGCGCCCGCGTAGACGCCACGCTTGACCGGCTCGAGCTCGTCGATGATCTCCATGGCGCGGATCTTCGGCGCACCGGAGACGGTCCCGGCCGGGAAGGTCGCCCGCAGCGCGTCGACCGCAGTGTAGTCGGGCAGGATGCGCCCGCTGACCATCGACACGATGTGCATGACGTGCGAGTAGCGCTCGATCGCCATCTGCTCGCGCACCTTGACGCTGCCCGTCTCGGCCACCCGGCCGACGTCGTTGCGACCGAGGTCGATCAGCATCAGGTGCTCGGCACGCTCCTTCTCGTCGGCGAGCAGCTCGGCCTCGAGTGCCGCGTCCTCGGCCTCGTCGCGACCGCGCGGGCGGGTGCCGGCGATCGGTCGCACCGTCACCTCGCCCTCCTCGAGCCGGGTCAGGATCTCCGGCGACGAGCCGACGACGTGGAAGTCGTCGAGGTTGAGGAAGAACATGTACGGAGACGGGTTGAGCATGCGCAGTGCGCGATAGAGGTCGAGCGGCGCATGCGCGAACGGGATCGACAGCCGTTGCGACAGCACCACCTGCATCACGTCGCCAGCGGCGATGTACTCCTTGACCCGCGCCACCGCCGCCTCGAAGCCTTCGCGGGTGAAGCCCGAGATGAAATCGGCCTCGGTCACCTTCAGCTCCGAGCTGCGGTGGCGGTAGTGCGGCGCCAGGCCGCGCAGGTGGCGCACGAGCTGGTCGATGCGCCGCTCGGCGCGTGCCAGCGCATCGTATTCGGCCGGATCGGCGTGCACGATGAACAGCAGCTTGCCGCTGAGGTTGTCGAACACCACGACTTCCTCGGACAGCATCAGCAGGATATCGGGATTGCCCAGGGGGTCGGGCCCGGGGTCGACGTCGAGGCGCGACTCGACGTAGCGGATGGTGTCGTAACCGAAGTAGCCGACCAGGCCCCCGGTGAAGCGCGGCAGGTGGTCGAGCTGCGGCACGCGGTTGCGCTGCCGGAAGCTTTCGACCCAGGCCAGCGGGTCGGCCTCCTCGCTGACCTCGGGCGGCTGGCCGTCACGCTCGAGCGTGACCTGGCGGCCGGAGATGCGCACGCGGGTGCGGCATGGCAGGCCGATGATCGAGTAACGACCCCACTGCTCACCTCCCGAGACCGACTCGAACAGGTACGAGTAGGGCCCATCGGCCAGTTTCAGGTAGGTGCTGAGCGGGGTGTCGAGGTCGGCGAGGACCTCGCGGACGACCGGAATCCGGTTGTAGCCGGCTTCGGCGAGACGGGCAAACTCTTCAGGTTTCATGGGACATCACTCGGGATACGACTCGGGAACGGGCGGGCTCGACGACGCGTTCAGGCGCGCCATCGCCAGCCGAGGTCCGCGGGAGTCGTCCGGGTGATGTCCATGGTCAGCGGTCTGTGTCGATCAGTTGCTCGAGTTCGGCCAGCGAGTCGATCACCGCGTCGGGCGCGGCGAGGCGGATGTCCTGGCCGTGGTTGTAGCCGTAGCTGACGCAGATGACCGGCATGCCCGCGGCCCGAGCCGCCTGGATGTCATTGACCGAGTCGCCGACCATCAACGCTTCGCCGGCCGGAACTTTAAAGAAATCCATAGCATGGAGCAAGGGTGCCGGGTCCGGCTTGACCGCGCTCGCGGTGTCGCCGGCGACCACCAGCCCGAAGTGCTCGGCCAGCCCGAGCTGCTCGAGCATCGGCAGCGTGAAGGCGGCCGGCTTGTTGGTCACGCAGGCCAGGCACAACCCGGTCGCCGCGAGCCGTTCGAGGGTCGCGCGTGCCGTCGGGTAGGGGCGGCTGTGGCGGCAGTTCTCCTCGGCGTAATAGTCCAGGAAAAGCGGCATCGCGCGTTCGTAGGTCTCCGCGTCCGGCTCGCCGTCGATTGCACCCACCAGCGCGCGCTTGACCAGACGCACCGCGCCGTTGCCGACCCAGTTGCGCACATCGTCCTCAGGCGCTGGCGGCCGTCCGAGCTCGCTGAGCATGCGGTTCACCGCCGCGGCCAGGTCCGGCACGCTGTCGACCAGCGTGCCGTCGAGGTCGATCAGCACCAGGCGCGGGACGTATGGCGCAGTCGCGGTCGCGGCCGCGGGCCCCCCGGAGCTCAAGCCGCCGCCTTCGCCGCCGCCAGCTGCTCGCGCATCGCGGCGATGGTGGCGCGGTAGTCGTCGGTGTTGAAGATCGCCGAGCCGGCGACAAAGGTGTCGGCCCCCGCTTCGGCGATCTCGCGGATGTTGTTGACCTTGACGCCGCCGTCGATCTCCAGGCGGATGGCGCGACCGCTGGCGTCGATCAGCTCACGCGCCCGGCGCAGCTTGTCCAGCGCGGCCGGGATGAAGGACTGGCCGCCGAACCCCGGGTTGACCGACATGATCAGCACCATGTCGACCTTGTCGATGACCCACTCGAGGACGTCGAGCGGCGTGGCCGGGTTGAACACCAGGCCGGACTTGCAGCCCGAGTCGTGGATCAGCGCCAGCGAGCGGTCGACGTGCTCGGAGGCCTCCGGGTGGAAGGTGATGTAGTCGGCGCCGGCGGCGGCGAAGTCCGGAATGATGCGGTCGACCGG
>JAACFL010000160.1 GCA_009937385.1 Gammaproteobacteria bacterium
TATAAATAACATTATATTAACTATGTAACTTACTGTCTTTAAGTGTTTATCAACCTATCTGAGATGTCATCGACGCCGTATCCGTTTCCCCTGGGGATCAGGCGGATCACGACCCGAGCAGCCAGACCGATGGAAATCGATCGGTAATGATGCACCCTGTCTGAACGTGTCTCGCCACCTGGGTGGGGCGCCAGCACGCGAACCTGATCCTGAAATCTGGTCAGGGAATTGCCTGGCCTGTGTCCAGATATCCAGATAACCGCCCCTGAACTGATACGAATCAGTAGCGTATGCAGGCATGAGAGAGGTGCTGACTCTCGAGGGCGGTTGCATAGGACGATTGGCGGTGGGGCAGTTCGCAGGTCAGTCGTCAGCCCAGCATCGCGCTCCCATGCCCAGCCAGAGAAGATTCATAATTTAACATAATATACATTATGCGCACTTAAGTCTGAGTCAGGACCCGGGTGTTGCGGCGCCGCATCTCGCGCAGTTGGGCCGCTTCTCTTATTCTTGGTTGAGGAATGTGCGTGCGGCCTGTTTCGATTGGTACCTCATTTGAAATCCAGGCCACTCGCGGTGCATGAGGCACTGGAATTTCGCCATGGATGCGAACGCATCGTCTGAGTCTCCCAAACCGTCATCCCCGTGCTGGCACGCGCTGCCTGTCGACGCCGTGCTCGATGCGGTCGTGGGCTCCGTGCAGGGACTGGATGAAACCGAGTGTGCGCGACGTCTCGTCAGGGACGGCCGCAACGAATTGCCTCCGCCGCCGCGTCGCAGTGCACTGAAGCGGCTGATCGAACAGTTCAACAACGTCCTGATCTACGTCCTGATGATCGCGGCAGTGGTCACCGCGCTGCTCGCACACTGGGTCGACACCGGCGTCATCATCGGCGTCGTGATCGTCAATGCGTTCATCGGCTTCATCCAGGAAGGCAAGGCCGAGAAGGCGCTCGATGCCGTGCGCAGCATGCTCTCACCAAAGGCACTGGTGCTGCGCGACGGCATCCGCCGCACGATTCCTGCCGCCGAACTGGTCGCCGGTGATGTCGTCGTCCTGACGCCTGGGGATCGCGTGCCGGCCGACCTTCGCATCATCCGCGTGCGTGAACTGCGCGTGGACGAAGCCTTGCTGACCGGGGAGTCGGTGCCGGTGGCGAAACACCCCGATCCGGTCGCAGAAGACGCCGTGATCGGCGACCGGAGCTGCCTGGCGTTCTCCGGAACCCTGGTCACCTACGGCCAGGGTCAGGGTGTCGTCGTCGCCACCGGGATACGCACCGAGCTGGGACGCATCAGCGCCCTGCTCGCCAGTGTTCAGACCCTGACCACGCCCCTGCTTCGCCAGCTCGCCGTGTTCGGGCGCTGGCTTACCGGTGCGATCCTCGCCGTGGCGAGTGCGACGTTCATGTTCGGCGTGCTGCTGCGCCATTACGGTGCCGGCGACATGTTTCTCGCCGCAGTCGGATTGTCGGTCGCTGCGATCCCCGAAGGCCTGCCGGCGATCATCACCATCACGCTGGCGATCGGCGTCCAGCGCATGTCGAGGCGCAATGCCATCATCCGACGTCTGCCGGCGGTCGAGGCGCTCGGCTCGGTCACCGTGGTGTGCTCCGACAAGACCGGCACGCTGACCCGTAACGAGATGACCGTGGTCAACGTCCTGACCGCCCAGGACGACATCGAGGTGCTCGGCGTCGGCTACGATCCGCACGGCGATTTCGAGCTCAGTGGACGCTCGCTGCAGTCCGAGGAGCATTCCGAGCTGCAGGAAGCGTGCAGGGTCGCAATGCTCTGCAACGATGCCAGCGCGCACTTTCGCGACGCAGCATGGCAGTTCGAGGGGGATCCGACCGAGGTCGCCCTGCTGGTGCTGGCGATCAAGGCGGGACTCGACCCGGAATTGCTCGCCGAAGAGTACCCGCGTGGCGATGTGATCCCGTTCGAGTCCGAGCACCGGCTGATGGCGACGCTGCACCATGATCATGCCGGTCACGGCTTCGTGTTCGTCAAGGGTGCGCCCGAAGCCATCCTGACCCGCTGCAGCCACCAGTTCAGGAGTGGCAGCCAGGTGCCGCTCGACTCCGTGGCCTGGCATGCGCGCGCCGAGCAGGTGGCCGCACGCGGTCGACGCATGCTCGCGCTGGCGATCGGCGACGCGCCGGCCGAGCGCGGCGAGCTCAACTTCGCCGACATCGAAGAGGGGCTCACGATGCTCGCGCTGGTCGGCATCATCGACCCGCCGCGCGACGAGGCGATCGTCTCCGTGGCGCAGTGCCGCCAGGCCGGGATTCGCGTCAAGATGATCACCGGCGACCACGCCGTCACCGCGAGTGCGATCGCTGCGCGAATGGCGATCGGAGACGGCTCCCCTGCCCTCACCGGCAGCGAACTCGAGCAGGCCAGCGATGCCGAGTTGCGCGCGATGGTCAAGACCACCGACGTCTTTGCCCGCGCCAGCCCGGAGCACAAGCTGCGCCTGGTCGAAGCGTTGCAGGCCAACGGTGCCGTGGTGTCGATGACCGGTGACGGCGTCAACGATGCGCCGGCGCTCAAGCGCGCGGACATCGGCGTGGCGATGGGCGTCAAGGGGACCGAGGCGGCCAAGGAGGCCGCCGAGATGGTGCTGGTCGACGACAACTTCGCCTCGATCGCCAGCGCCATCGAGGAAGGGCGCACGGTCTACGACAACATCCGCAAGTCGATCCTGTTCATCCTGCCGACCAACGGGGGCGAGGCGCTGACCCTGATCGCCGCGATCCTGTTTGGCACCCAGTTGCCGGTGACGCCGGCACAGATTCTCTGGGTCAACATGATCACCGCGGTGACGCTGGCGCTGTCGCTGGCTTTCGAGCCCTCCGAGCCCTCGGTGATGCAACGCCCACCACGCCGCACCGACGAGGCGATTATGTCGGGTTACATGGCCTGGCGCATCCTGCTGGTGGCGATGGTGATGGTGGTGGGAACGTTCGGGCTCTACGTCTGGGAGCGTCAGGCGGGGGCCTCGGTCGAGACGGCGCGCACCGTCGCGGTCAATACACTGGTGGTGTTCGAGGTCTTCTACCTCTGGAACAGCCGCTACATGCACGCCCCGGTGTTGAATCGCGAAGGCCTGTTCGGCAACCGCTACGTGCTCTGGGCGATCGGCCTGGTCCTCTTTTTTCAATTGGTGTTCACGTACACTCCCCCCATGCAGTATTTGTTCCGCACAGTTGCCCTGGATGCTTTGTCCTGGCTGCGTATCTTCCTTGTAGGTGCTAGCGTTCTGTTCGTGGTGGAATTGGAAAAGTGGTTGGTGCGTCGAATTCTGGGCAACTCAGCTCACTCGGTCGGCCGCGTGTGATTTGGATGTCCGAATGATGTGGCGGAGTTTTCTCAGGGCGACGAGTAGCCTGTTGCTGGGCATCGGATTGCTCAATCCTGTAAACGTCCAGGCGCTCGAGGACGAGTTGGGCGACTCGCTCTTGATTGATGCCGACGCGCTTAAACCCTGGTTCGGCGACTTCGATGGGATGCGCGAGCGTCGCGTGGTTCGCGTACTGGTCGTCCCCAACATGACCATGTGGTTCTACGATGATGGCAAACCACACGGTCTGGCTTTTGAGGCCTTGCGCGCATTCGAGGAGCACCTCAACAAGAAGCACAAGCCGGCCAAGAAAAATCTGAAGTTACTCATCGCGATCCTCCCCACTACCCGAGACCAACTGATACCGAAGCTGCTTGCCGGTGAAGCGGACCTGGCCGTTGCCTCACTGACCATTACCCCTGGACGGCTCGAACAGGTCGATTTCTCAGATCCGTTCGTACGTGACATCGCTGAAATTGCCGTGACCGGGCCGTCCGGTCCAGACCTTGATTTGCTGGAGGATCTCTCAGGCCAGGAGGTGTTCGTACGCCCTTCATCGAGCTACCACGAACATCTCGTGGCACTGAACAAACGCTTCGTCAGTGAGGGCCGCGCCCCCGTCAAACTGATCGAGGCGCCTGAGGAACTTGAAGACGAAGACCTGATGGAGATGGTCAACGCCGGTTTGGTTGGTACGGTGATCGTCGATGACTACAAGGCCGAACTGTGGGCCAAGGTGTTTCAGGAACTGCGGCTTCACCCCAAAGTGGCGATCAACCGTGGCGGCAAGTTCGGCTGGATGATGCGCAAGGAGAGTCCACTTCTCAAAGCCGAAGTCAATGACTTCGCGCGCAAACATCGTCAAGGTAGTCTTTTCGGTAACGTTTTGATCAAGCGCTACGTCGACAACACCCGCTATATTCGTAACGCGCTCAAGAAAAGCGAACGACAAAAGTTCCAAGCCACCGTGGAGCTATTTCGAAAATATGCCACGCAGTATGACGTCGATCACTTGCTGATGATGGCACAGGCCTATCAGGAGTCAGGCCTGGATCACAGTGTAAAAAGCCCCGTCGGCGCGCTCGGCATCATGCAGATCATGCCCTCCACCGGTGAGGACATGAAGGTTGGCGACATCACCAAACTCGAGAACAACGTCCACGCCGGCATCAAGTACATGCGTTTTATGGTCGATCGCTACTTTGCCGACGAGCCGATGTCACGACGCAACAAGCTGTTGTTCGCCTTTGCCTCCTACAATGCTGGCCCTAATCGTATCGCGCGACTGCGTCGCGAGGCGGAGGCAAAAGGACTTGACCCGAACGTCTGGTTCAGGAATGTGGAGATGGTGGCCGCGCGACGCATCGGTTCCGAGACGGTGCGCTACGTGACGAACATCCATAAGTATTACGTTGCATACACGCTGCTGATCGCCCAGGAGGCAAAACGCGAAGCAGCTCGCGAGAAAACCGCCCCAGGCGGCTGAGGTCGTGACCTGGCCGTGGCGCTAGAGTGACACCACAAACGGGAGCCGCTGGTGCCAAATACAAACCGCGAGTTGTCTACGACTTCGCAGGCGCTCGAAACCACGCTGCGCATCGCCGCGCTGCTGCTGCTGGTGGTCTGGTGCCTACAGATCCTCAGCCCGTTCCTGCTGCCGATCGTCTGGGGCGGCATCATCGCGGTCGCGCTCTATCCGGCGTTCCAGCAGCTGGTCGGCTGGCTGGGCGGCCGCGATGTGCTCGCGGGTTTGGTGGTGGCCCTGTTGCTGGTGTTGCTGCTGATCGTGCCGATGCTGCTGCTCGGCGAAACCCTGGTCGAAAGCTCGCTCGAACTGGGCCAACGGGTCCGCGACGGCACATTGGCGCTGCCGCCACCGCCGGAGAGCGTCAGCGGCTGGCCACTGATCGGGCCGCCGCTCGCGGAGTTCTGGTCGCTGGCGTCGAACAACCTGCAGTCGGCGCTGACGCCTCTGCTTCCCTACCTCAAGCCGGCGGCAGGCTGGCTGGCCAG
>JAACFL010000019.1 GCA_009937385.1 Gammaproteobacteria bacterium
GAAACCGTCGGCCAAAGGGGCCAGCCGGTCGCCATCGCGCCCAACGGCGTGCCGGTATTCGCCGCACCGCAAGGGGTGATCAATCCGCTGACGATGCTGCATCACCCGGCCTACTACCAGCAGTGGGGACGGGTCGGGGCCACCTACATCAATCCCCTCGCCTACCAGCAGATCATGTTCCAGATGCTGCGCCACTCGATGCAGGCATGGGGCATGGGGCCGCCGGTCACGGTCTCGGTCGACGCCGAGGGCGCGTCGCGCGGCTGATCACACCGGAAACATCGCCGAACGTTCAGGAGCACCGCCCACGGCGCGATTCCGGGCACTTTCGGAATCACGGCCTAGGGACCGCTCCTGCAGAACCGCGATCAACGAAAAAGGGGCGGCCAGACGGCCGCCCCTTTTTTGTGCCGTGCCGCTCAATGCGGCGGAGCCCTCAGTTGAAGGCGTGACCCGGCTTCAGGCCGACCGCACGCAGGATCAGCGCCATCGGGCAGAAACGGGTGAAGGCCGACTGGAACATCACCACGCCGACGAAGGCGGTGAAGATCAGCCAGAGCGGCGAGTGGACCTGGGACAGGCCGAGACTGGCCAGGATGAAGAGGCCGGCGATCGCCAGCACGGCACGGTCGATGTTCATGTCGATCTCCTAGGGTTGCATGGGCATGATTGAATTAAAGTATCTTCTAATATACTTATTTCATATCGCAATGCAACCCTCCCAATCGGGAGATCCGCCACATCCTCAGGCAGGTTCCTGCCGTTCCATCAACGTCGCGGGATCGAAATCGACGCAAGCGAACTGCGTCGCCTCCGCAACATGCCACTCGAGCGCACCGGGATGCAGCTCGCGCAGCGTCCAGGCCCCGGGATCGCGCCACGTAATCTCGACCAGCGGCGGTTCGAGGCGGCCGTCGTCGACCAGGTGCCGGGCCAGCTCGGCCGGCCCCTCGACGCGATGGCCGCTCGCGAACGGCACACGCGCCGCCTGCAGCCTCGCCAGCAGGACGACCAGGGCCTCCCGGCTGGCGAACCCGATGACCGTCTCATCCCGTCCACCACCGACAAAACGCAGCTCGCCGGTCTCGAGCCGCACCTGGGCCAGATGCATGGGCGGGGCGCCAGCACCGAGGGCGTAGCGTGGCAGTCTGTCAGCTGCCATCACCCGGCTCCCGGTCCAGCTCGGCGGCCACACGCTGCGCCGCTTCGCCGTCGAAGAACGGGCGCAGGATCGGCCACTGGTTCAGCGAACTGTCGTAGTGCGCCGCGAGCCCGATCACGATGCCGCCTATCGCGCCGCACAGCAGTGCGACCCAGCCTGGAACCAGCACGGCAACGTACAGGCCGATCCCGAGCAGGGTCACACCCACCCAGTAGAGGCCGCTGCGCAAGCGGCGCAACTTGGCCAGTTCACCCGGCTCGTCGGCGGCCAGCGCGGCCATTGCCTTGAGGATCGTGCGGCGGCGCTTCTCTTCGCGGTTCATCATGCCCCCTTTTCCGGTCTCCATTAAAACAGAACCGGCGCGGCGCGCATGGCTCACCACCCGCTACCCTCGACGCCAGCAGGCGGGTTACCTTGACGGCCCGGCCGGACGCCTCGAAGGAACGCGCAACGATGACCATGCTCCTGATCGGGATCGGCCTGTTCGCCTGCATGGTCGGCCTGTTCTGGCTCAAGAACGAGACGCGCAAGCCGTGGCTGGCGAAGCTCGCCTACAGCGAGCCGATCGCGCGCCTGACCCTGGTCGCGCTGGTCCTGATCCTGATCGGAGCGCTTTCCATGCTGGTCGAGCTGTTCGACTGACCAGGCATTCAGCCGGGCGGCCGGCGCAGGAACAGCAGCAGCAGCGTCAAGCAGAGCGTGCCGATGAGCGCCAGGCCGAGACCGGCGACCACGGCAATCGGCAACGTCCGCGCGTAGCCCTCGCCGACCAGCGCGATGCCGGTCAGCTCCTCGATCCCGACCAGCGCCAGGAACACGCCGACGTAGAGCACCACCGGAAGCACCGAGAAGACCGCGCAACGCAGGATGGCAGCGCGCCGCGTGCGGCGGCCGCTGCGCACCCGGAGGTACTGGCGGACGCACACCGCCAATGGCACCAGCAGCACCGTGAGCGCGACGAGTGGTATCAGCTGTTCCTGCATGACCAGCCTCAGTGCATGACGAAGGAGAGCGTCACCACCAGCCCGATCGCCACGGCGATCAGCACCCCGGGCAGCAGCAGGTTGAGCAGCGCACGCCAGGCCGAGAAGTCCTGCACCTGGCCGAGGCACTTCAGAAACAGGACGAAGGCCCACAGCACGGCGAGCAACTCGGCGGCGACGAACGCGAGCAGCAAGGCCTGCAGGCCGGGATCGGCATCGAGCCGTGGCGTCGCCTCGGTGAACAGCTCCTCGCCGAACAGCAGCAACTCCGGCACCCACAACAGCATCGACGCGACATACGGCACGCTGGACCAGGCGATGGCCGCACGGATCTCCACCGGGTGCGCGCTGCCGCCGAGCAGGCGGCCCGACCAGCACAGCAGGGCACCCACGACGTAGGCCGCCAGGATACCCAGCAGCGGGCCGGCCAGCAGCGCGATGAAAAGCAGCGTCGGCAGGTCGAATCGATCGCCGTAGGAGCGCGCGCTGGCGTCGCCGAGCAGCTGACCGACGCCGGCCATGGCGACCAGCGCCAGCACCCAGGCCTCGGGGTCGTGTTCGACCTGCTGCCGGATGGTGGCACGCGGTCGCGTCCAGATCGCCCGCCAGGGATTGAGCGTGCGCTGCGCCGGTGAGTTCATGCGCCCTCCGTTGCTTAGCGCCAATCTGTAGCAAGGACCGGCCGAATGCAAAAGGCCTTCAGAAGTTGATCTGCCCGGGGTCGCCGTCACCGATGAAGCTGTAGAGCAGGAAGGAGATGTTGGCGTAGGCCATGCTCGCCGCCCACCAGCCGTTGACGTCGAGGCCGTGCAGGTCGGCGCTGATCACCGAGACGATCCAGAACGGTGCCATCAGGAACGCCGTGGTCAACGCGGCGAGGCGAACGCCCTTGCGCGGCCCCTCGCGGCGGACGAAGAACAGCCAGATCGCCGCGAACAGGGCCAGGTACAGCGGCGCACCGAACCATGGCTTCTGCGTCCAGTCGTGCGGCACCGACTTCAGACGGCCGCTGGCCATCGGGTAGTAGATTCCCTCGAGGGGCTGCGCGAGCAATGACATCAGGGTGTCGGCGGCGAACCAGCCGAAGAAGAGGATCAGTGCGAGAGACAGGACCAGACGCATGCAAGCACCTCGGCAGCCGAAAAGCTCGGACCCGGGTCCATTGTGCCTCACCTCGTCCCCTTGCCTGCCGAGTACAACGCTCCCGCCCAGTGCCCGGCAGACCGCTTGCACCGTCTGGCCACCGGTGGCCCAATCCGGGCCATGCGAAGTTCAAGCCGCAGTCCGGGCCGATGATCGCGCTGCTGCAGCGGGTCGGCGAGGCGCGGGTCGAGATTGCCGGAGAGACCGTCGGTGCCACCGGTCCCGGCCTGCTGGTGCTGCTCGGCGTCGAGCGCGGCGATGGCGAGGCCGAGGCGGTGCGCCTGGTCGAGCGGGTGCTCGGCTACCGGGTGTTCGAGGACGAGGACGGGCGCATGAACCGGGCGCTGGCCGACACCGGCGGCGGCCTGCTGGTGGTGCCGCAGTTCACGCTCGCCGCCGACACCCGCAAGGGGATGCGGGCGAGCTTCACCCCGGCCGCGGCACCGGCCGACGGCGAGCGCCTTTTCGAGGCCTTCGTCAGCGAGGCACGTGTCCGGCACGCCGACGTGGCGACCGGGCGCTTCGGTGCCGACATGCGGGTGCACCTGGTCAACGACGGGCCGGTCACCTTCTGGCTGCAGGTACGGCCCGGATGAAGCACACCTGGCTTGCCGTGCTGGTTGCCGCCACGCTGCTGACCGGCCTGACCCTGTGGCTGACGCCGTCCGAGCGACCCGGTGACGGGCGCTCCCCGGCACTGCCGTGGGAGATCGAGGTCGACGGCCTGGGTGGCAGCCGTGTCTTCGGCCTGTCGCTCGGCCTTACCACGCTGGCCGAGGCCGAACGCCAACTCGGCATCGAGGCCAAGGTGACGCTGTTCCGGCCGGAGGGAGGGGAGCCGGTGGTGGAGGCGTTCTTCGACGACCTGCGGCCCGCTGGGCTCAAGGCCGATTTCGTGCTGGTGCTCGACCTGCCCGCGGGCCGGATCGCGGCGATGCACGAGCGGGGACTGCGTACCGCGCAGGGTCGCGACGGGGTACGCCGGGTGAGCATCGCCCCCAGCGACCTGCCGGATGTGCGCGCGGCGCCGATTTCCGCGATCACCTACCTGCCGGCGATCAACCTCGATCCGGAAGTGTTGGAGAAGCGCTTCGGGGTACCGGCCAGGCGTGTTCCGGAAGGGCCGGGAACACGTCACTGGCTCTATCCGGAGATGGGACTCGACATCGTCGTCAACGAGGACGGCAAGGAGGTGTTGCAGTACGTCGCACCGCGCGACTTCGAACGGCTCGCCACGCCTCTGCGCGACGCGGGGAACTGAGCGAGCTCGTTGGCTGGCGCCGGGCGGTCCCGGAATACCCTAGAGCGCCGGCTCGGCGTCGTCGCCCGGGTCGTGGTAGGGCGCGCTCAGTTCGTGCACCGCGTCGATGAAGGCGCCGGCGTGCGCCGGATCGACGTGCTGGTGGATGCCGTGGCCGAGGTTGAAGACGTGGCCGTTGCCGGGGCCGAAGGATTCGAGAATGGTCGCGACCTCCTTGCGGATCCGCTCCGGCGGTGCGTAGAGCACGCTCGGGTCCATGTTGCCCTGCAGGGCAACGCGGTCGCCGACGCGGGCACGCGCATCGCCGAGGTTGACCGTCCAGTCGACGCCGAGACCGTCGCAGCCGGTGTCGGCCATCGCCTCGAGCCAGGCGCCGCCGCCCTTGGTGAACAGGATCACCGGCACCTTGCGGCCCTCGGCCTCGCGGGTCAGGCCGTCGACGATGCGCTGCATGTAGTCGAGCGAGAACGCCTTGTAGTCGCGCGGGGTGAGTACGCCGCCCCAGGTGTCGAAGATCATCAGCGCCTGGGCGCCAGCGGCAACCTGCGCGTTGAGGTAGGTGGTGACCGAGTCGGCCACGGTGGCCAGCAGCTGGTGCATCAGCCCCGGTTCGCCGTAGAGCATCCCCTTGACGTGGGCGTACTCCTTGGTCGAACCGCCCTCGACCATGTAGGTCGCCAGCGTCCACGGGCTGCCGGAGAAGCCGATCAGCGGCACCTTGCCGGCCAGCGCGCCGCGGATGGTGCGCACCGCGTCCATGACGTAGCGCAGCTCGCCCTCCGGGTCGGGTACGCCGAGGGCCCTGACCGCGGCGGCGTCGCGCACCGGGTGCGCGAAGCGCGGCCCCTCGCCGGCCTCGAAGCTCAGCCCCAGCCCCATGGCGTCGGGGATGGTGAGGATGTCGGAGAACAGGATCGCGGCATCGAGCGGGTAGCGCTCGAGCGGCTGCAGCGTCACCTCGCAGGCGAGTTCCGGGTTCTTGCACAGCGACATGAAGTCGCCGGCCTGGGCCCGGGTGGCGCGGTACTCGGGCAGGTAGCGGCCGGCCTGACGCATCATCCAGACCGGGGTGACGTCCACCGGCTGGCGCATCAGGGCGCGCAGGAAGCGGTCGTTGTGCAGTTCGGCCATGGCCGTCTCCTGTTTCTGCGTGCCGGGGTCAGACTTCGAGAAAGTCGAGGATGCCCTCGGCCGCCTGGCGGCCCTCCCAGATCGCGGTGACCACGAGGTCGGAACCGCGCACCATGTCGCCGCCGGCGAACACCTTCGGGTTGTTGGTCTGGAACGGGAACTCGGCTTCGGCCGGCGCGCTGACGCGCCCGCGGTCGTCGGTGTCGATGCCGTACTTGGTGAACCACGGCGCCGGGCTCGGGCGGAAGCCGAACGCGACGAGCACGCGGTCGCAGGGGATGATCTCCTCGCTGCCCTCGACCACGACCGGGCTGCGCCGGCCACGTGCGTCCGGCTCACCCAGCTCGGTGGTCACCACCTTGACCCCCTCGACGCTGACGTCGCCGACGATTTCGACCGGCTGGCGATTCCACATGAAGCGCACGCCCTCCTCCTTGGCGTTGGCCACCTCGCGGCGGCTGCCGGGCATGTTGCGCTCGTCGCGGCGGTAGGCGCAGGTGACCGTCGCCGCACCCTGGCGCACCGAGGTGCGGTTGCAGTCCATTGCGGTGTCGCCACCACCGAGCACGACGACACGCTGGCCTTCCATGTTGATCAGCCGCTCGCCGGGCGCGGCCACGCCGAGGGTGTGGCGCGCGTTGGAGACCAGGAACGGCAGCGCCTCGTAGACGCCGGGCAGCTCCTCGCCGGGGAAGCCGCCCTTCATGGAGGTGTAGGTGCCCATGCCGAGGAACACCGCGTCGTAGTCTTCGAGCAACTTCTCGAACGGCACGTCGGTGCCGACCTCGGTGTCGAGGATGAAGCGGATGCCCATCTCCTCGAGCACCTGGCGGCGGCGCTTGACCACCTCCTTCTCGAGCTTGAACTCGGGGATGCCGAAGGTCAGCAGGCCGCCGATCTCCGGATAACGGTCGTAGACGTGCACCTTGACCCCGTTGCGCGTGAGCACGTCGGCGCAGCCGATGCCGGCCGGGCCGGCGCCGACCACCGCAACCCGCTTGCCGGTCGGGCGCACGCCTGAGAGGTCGGGCCGCCAACCCTGTGCGAGCGCGGTGTCGGTGATGTACTTCTCGACCGCGCCGATGGTCACCGCGCCGAAGCCGTCGTTGAGCGTGCAGTCGCCCTCGCAGAGGCGGTCCTGCGGACAGACCCGGCCGCAGATCTCGGGCAGCGTGTTGGTCTGGTGCGAGAGCTCCGCGGCCTTGGCCAGGTTGCCCTCGGCCACCAGCTTGAGCCAGTTCGGGATGTAGTTGTGCACCGGGCACTTCCACTCGCAGTACGGGTTGCCGCACGCGAGGCAGCGCTCAGCCTGGGCCGCGGCGACCTGGGCGTCGAACTGGCCGTAGATCTCGCAGAAGCGCCGGATGCGCTCGTCCACCGGCATCTTGTCCGGGTCCTGGCGCGGCACCTCGACGAACTGGAAGACGTTGCTTGCCATGATGTGTATCCCGTCCGTTGCCTCAGGCGGCCTTGCTCAGCGAATCGACCAGGTCTTCGAGGCTGGTCGCCTTCGGCTTCACCAGCCAGAACTTGCCGATCATGTCGGCGAAGTTGTCGAGCACCTCGCGACCCCAGGCGCTGCCGGTCGCTGCCACGTAGGCCTCGATCATGCCCTCGAGGTAGATGCGGTGCTCCTCCATCGACTCGGTGCGGATGCGGTAGATGTCGATCAGCTCGTGGTTGTAGAAGTCGACGAAGCGGTTGCGCTGGTCGAGCACGTAGGCGAAGCCGCCGGTCATGCCGGCACCGAAGTTGAGCCCGGTGTCGCCGAGCACCACGACCACGCCACCGGTCATGTACTCACAGCCGTGGTCGCCGACCCCCTCGACCACCGCGTGGGCGCCGGAGTTGCGCACCGCGAAGCGCTCGCCGGCCTGGCCTGCGGCGTAGAGGATGCCGCCGGTCGCACCGTACAGGCAGGTGTTGCCGATGATCACGTTGTCGCGGCTCTCGAAGCCGGCCCCGTCTGGTGGGCGCACGACGATCTGGCCCCCGGCCATGCCCTTGCCGACGTAGTCGTTGGCGTCACCCTCGAGGTGCAGGTTCAGGCCGCCGGCGTTCCAGACGCCGAAGCTCTGCCCGGCATGGCCGCGCAGCCTGACCTCGAGCGGTGTCTGCTCCATGCCCAGGTTGCCCCAGCGCTTGGCGATCTCGCCGGAGACGCGGGCACCGATCGAGCGGTTGAAATTGCGCACCTCGAAGCTGAACTCTCCCCCGCTGCGCGCCTCGATCGCGGGCAGCATCTCGGCGACCATCTGCTCGGCGAGCTCGCCGGCGTCGAACGGCACGTTGCGCGGCGAGGTGCAGACGTGCGAGGCGGTCTCGAGCGCGGTCCCCTTGGAGAGGATCGGCGCGAGGTCGAGGTGCTGCTGCTTGGCGGTGCCGCCGGCGCGCGCGGTGAGCAACTCGGTGCGGCCGATCACCTCGTCGAGGCTGCGGTAGCCAAGCCGGGCCAGGTGCTCGCGCACCTCCTCCGCGATGAAGCGGAAGTAGTTCATCACCATCTCGGGCAGGCCGATGAAATGGTGCTGACGCAGCACGTTGTTCTGCGTCGCGACGCCGGTCGCGCAGTTGTTCAGGTGGCAGATCCGCAGGTACTTGCAGCCGAGCGCGACCATCGGCCCGGTGCCAAAGCCGAAGCTCTCGGCGCCGAGGATCGCCGCCTTCATCACGTCAAGACCGGTCTTGAGGCCGCCGTCGGTCTGCAGGCGCACCTTGTCGCGCAAGTTGTTCGCCCGCAGCACCTGGTGGGTCTCAGAGAGGCCGAGCTCCCAGGGGCTGCCGGCGTACTTCACCGAGGTCAGCGGGCTGGCACCGGTGCCGCCGTCGTAGCCGGCGATGGTGATCAGGTCGGCGTACGCCTTGGCGACGCCCGCGGCGATCGTCCCGACGCCGGCCTCGGCGACCAGCTTGACCGAGACCAGCGCCTCGGGGTTGATCTGCTTGAGGTCGAAGATCAGCTGCGCGAGGTCCTCGATGGAGTAGATGTCGTGGTGCGGCGGCGGCGAGATCAACGCCACGCCGGGCCGTGCGTAGCGCAGCCGCGCGATCATGTCGTTGACCTTGTGGCCCGGTAGCTGGCCGCCCTCGCCGGGCTTGGCGCCCTGCGCGACCTTGATCTGCAGCACCTCGGCGTTGACCAGGTAGTGCGGGGTGACGCCGAAGCGGCCCGAGGCGACCTGCTTGATCTTCGAGCTCTTCTCGGTGCCGTAGCGGACGATGTCCTCGCCGCCCTCGCCCGAGTTCGAGCGCCCGCCGAGGCGGTTCATGGCGATGGCCAGCGCCTCGTGCGCCTCCGGCGACAACGCACCGAGCGACATCGCCGCGGTGTCGAAGCGCGGGAAGATCGCGCTGGCCGGCTCGACCTCGTCGAGCGGGATCGGCTCGCGCGTCTCGACCAGGTCGAACAGGTCGCGCAGCGAGCAGGCCGGGCGGCTGTTGACCAGGTCGGCGTAGACCCGGTAATCGGCCACGTCGCCGCTGCTCACCGCCTTCTGCAACGTGCCGACCACGTCGGGGTTGTAGGCGTGGTACTCGGTGCCGTGCACGTACTTGAGCAGGCCGCCGGCCTCGACCGGCTTGCGCGCATTCCAGGCCAGCCTGGCCAGCGCACGTGCGTCGGCCTCGAGGTCGGCGAAACCGATGCCCTGCAGGCGGCAGGTGGTGCCGGTGAAGCAGAAGTCGACGACCTCGCGGTGCAGGCCGACCGCCTCGAACAGCTGCGCGCCGCGGTAGCTGGTGATGGTCGAGATGCCCATCTTCGACAGGATCTTGTACAGCCCCTTGTTGATCCCCTTGCGGTACTGGCGCGCCACCTTGGCGAGGTCGAGGCCCGGCAGCTCACCGGTGTCGACCATGTCCTGCAGCACCTCGTGGACGAGGTACGGGTAGATCGCGGTGGCGCCGTAGCCGATCAGCACCGCGAAGTGGTGCGGGTCGCGCGCGCTGCCGGTCTCGACGACCAGGTTGGCGTCGCAGCGCCGTCCCTCGCGCACCAGCCGGTGGTGCACCGCGCCGGTGGCCAGCAGCGCGTGCACCGGCAGCCGCTCGGCGGAGATGCCGCGGTCGCTCAGCACCAGCACCACCTTGCCGGCCTCGACCGCGGCGAGCGCCTGGTCGCAGATCGCCACCAGCGCGTCGCGCAGGTTGCCGTCGGCCGGGTAGCTGAGGTCGATGCGCTCGTGGGCGTAGTCGGGATCGGCATGGTCGAGCAAGGCATGGAAGCGCCCCTCGGAGAGCACCGGCGACTCGACGACCAGCCGCTTGGCGTGCGCCTCGGTCTCCTCGAACAGGTTCTTCTCGGTGCCGAGCACCGTCTCCAGCGACATCACGATCTGCTCGCGCAGCGGATCGATCGGCGGGTTGGTGACCTGCGCGAACTGCTGGCGGAACGAGTCGTAGAGCGAGCGCACGCGGCTGGAGAGCACCGGCAGCGGGGTGTCGTCGCCCATCGAGCCGACCGCTTCCTGGCCGTTCTGGGCCAGCACGCGGATCACCTGGTCACGCTCTTCGAAGGTGACCTGGTACTGCTTCTCGTGGGCACGCAGGACCTTCTTGTCGAGCGGCTCCAGCACCGGGCGCTGCTCGTTGTAGGCCGGCTTGAGCATGCGTGCGTGGCTGCTCAGCCACTTCTTGTAGGGGTGGCGCTTGCTGAGCCGGTCGCTTATCTCCTTGGGGTAGATCAGCTCGCCGGTGGAGGTGTCGGCGGCGATCATCTGGCCCGGCTTGAGACGGCCGTTGACGACGATGTCGGCCGGGTCGTAGTCGTAGACGCCGATCTCCGAGGCCAGCGTGATCACGCGGTCACGGGTGATCACGTAGCGTGCCGGGCGCAGGCCGTTGCGGTCGAGGATGCAGGCCGCGTGGCGTCCGTCGGTCATCACGATGCCGGCCGGGCCGTCCCACGGCTCCATGTGCATCGAGTGGTACTCGTGGAAGGCGCGCACGTCGGCGTCCATCAGGTCGACGTTCTGCCAGGCCGGTGGGATCAGCAGGCGCATGGAGCGGAAGATGTCCATGCCGCCGGCGAGCAGCCCCTCGAGCATGTTGTCGAGGCTGTAGGAGTCGGAGCTGGTCATGTCGACCAGCGGCGTGACCGCCGACATGTCGAGCAACGGCGAGGCGAACTTGGCACCGCGCGCCAGCGACCAGTTGCGGTTGCCCTGGATGGTGTTGATCTCGCCGTTGTGGGCGAGGTGGCGGAACGGCTGCGCCAGGCGCCACTGCGGCAGGGTGTTGGTCGAAAAGCGCTGGTGGAACACGCACAGCTTCGCCTCGAGCCGCTCGTCCTGCAGGTCGGGGTAGAAGACCGGCAGGTTGGCCGGCATCACCAGCCCCTTGTACGAGATCACCTGCGCCGACAGGCTGGCGACGTAGAAGGCGTGATCGTCCCCCGCGAGCGTCTTCTCGGCCTGGCGACGGGCGACGAACAGCGCCCGCTCGAAGGCCTCCTCGTCGAGCTCGCCGGGTGCGTTGACGAACACCTGCTCGATGGTTGGCAGCGTCGTCAGCGCCTCCTCGCCGCACGCCGAGGTGTCGAGTGGCACGACGCGCCAACCGGCCACCGCGAGCTGCTGCGCGGTGAGCGCGGCGTCGAGCTCGGCGCGTTGCGCGGCGACGTCGGCCCCGGGCGCGTGGAACACCACGCCGACCGCGTAGTCGCTGGCAAGCTCGAAGCCGGACTCGGCGGCCACCGCGCGCAGGAAGCGGTCCGGCTTGCTCATCAGCAGGCCGCAGCCGTCACCGGACTTGCCGTCGGCGGCCACCGCACCGCGGTGGGTCATGCGGGTCAGGGCGCGGACCGCGGAGCTGACGATGTGGTGGCTGACCTCGCCGTCCATCTGCGCGATGAGGCCGAAACCGCAGCTGTCGTGCTCGAACGCGGGCCGGTAGAGACCGGGATACTCTTGGTGACCTGTCGTTTCGCTCATTCTCGCCTCCCGATCGCGGCCCCGCGGTGCGGCCTCGCCGCCCGCCAGCCGGCGCGCCGTGGCCTGGCACGGCGTCGCGTGATCCCCTGAAATCGTGTTCGCGCCGGGCCGCGCGGCACCCCCGCAGGGGCCCCGCCAGCCACGGGCAAAAGGCCGCACAGTATAGCGTTGTGGGTCGTTGGCCGGCAAACGCCGGCGTGGCGTCAGCCGTCGAGCGGGTTGCGTGGACCGACCGTCACGGTGACCAGGCGGCCTGGGTCGAGGCGCCTCGCCAGGGCATCGTTGACCTGGCCGTGATCGACCGCCTCGACACGCTCGATGAAGCGCTCGAGGTAGTCGAGCGGCAGATCGTAGAAGCCGATCATCGCCAGGTAGCCGATCAGCTTGCCATTGCTGTCGATGCGCAGCGGATAGCCGCCGGTGACGTTGCGCTTGGAGAAGGCGAGCTCGTCCGGGGTCGGTCCCTCGGCCACGTAGCGCTCGAGGTTGTCGCGCAGGATCGCCAGCGCCTCGCCGGCCTGGTCGCTGCGCGTCTGCAGCGCCATCTGGAACGGCCCGTCACGACGCATCGGCATGAAGTAGCTGTAGACGCTGTACGCCAGACCGCGCTTCTCGCGCACCTCCTCGTTGAGGCGCGAGACCAGGCCGCTGCCGCCGAGCGCGTGGTTGCCGAGGTAGAGGGCGAAGTAATCCGGATCGCCCCGGTGCATGCCGGGCTGGCCGAGCAGCACGTGGGTCTGTGCCGACGGGTGGTCGATGTGGATGTCGATCGGCACCAGCAGCTTCGGCACCGGGGGCAGGTCGGGCGCCGGCTCGCCCGACACGAGGCCCGCGGTGACCCGCTCGGCGAGCGCCTCGGCCGCGGCGCGGTCGAGGTCACCGACGATCGCCACCAGCGCGTTGCGCGCCACGTAGTAGCGCCCGAAGAACGTCAAGACGTCGTCGCGGGTCAGGGTCGCGAGGCTTTCCTGGGTGCCGTTCGGCGGGTTGCCGTAGGGGTGGTCGTCGTAGACGGCGCGGTAGAACGCCTTGCTCGCGAGGTCGCCCGGCGACTGCTGCTCGGCCTGCAGCGCGACCTGCATCTGGCCGCGCACGCGCGCGATAGCATCCGCCGGGAAGCTCGGCTCGGCGACAACGCTGGCGAACAGTTCCAGGGCCGGGTCGAGCAGCGCCGGGTCGGTCAGGCTGCGCAGCGAGACCGTGGCCATGTCACGCTCGGCGCCGCTGGAGAAGCGCGCGCCGAGCCCCTCGAAGGTCTCGGCGATGGCGTCGGCGTCGCGCTCACCGGCCCCCTCACCGAGCAGCGCGTTGGTGAGCTGGGCCAGGCCGGAGGCGGTACCGTCACGCGCGCTGCCGGCATCGAACACCAGCTCGACGTCGACCATCGGCAGCGCGTCGGCGGCGACGAACAGCACCCGGGCGCCACCGCTGGTGGTCCACTCCTGGATCTGGGGGGTGGCCGCCACGGGGGCGGCGAGGAACAGGGCCAGCGCGGCGCACAGCACGCGCGGCAGGCGTAGTGACCTAGCTGGCATCGGGCTTCTCCTCAGCGGTCTCGGTGACGATCGGCAGCGGCTCGAGCTCGGCAACGGTCAGCGTGTCGTCGACCAGGTACTTGCGCGCAACCTCCTGCAGCTGCTCCGGGGTGACCGCGTTGACGCGCTCGACGTACTCGTCGAGCTTGTCCCAGCCGAGTCCGACGGTCTCGAGGATGCCGACCTGCATCGCCTGGTAGAACACCGAGTCGCGCTCGTAGACCTTGCCGGCGACCACCTGCGCCTTGATGCGCGCGAGCTCATCGACCGTGACCTGCTCCTCCTTGAGGCGCTTCACCTGGGCACGCAGTGCCTGCTCGAGATCGGCGATGGTGTGGCCGTTGGCCGGGGTGCCGTCGAGCAGGAACAGCCCGGGGAGGCGGTCGTGCAGACCGTAGCCGCTGCCGGCGTGCGCCGCGATGGCCTCGCCGCGCACCAGCTCGCGCGCCAGCCGCGCGCTGTTGCCGCCGTCGAGGATCCCGGCCAGCACCTCCAGGGCGTAGACCTCGTCGACCCGCTCGGGGCTGTCGGCGCCGGTCAGCACCGGGACCTTGTAGCCCATGACCAGGTACGGCAGCTCGGCGGGCAGGCGCACCGTCAGGCGCCGGCTGCCCTGCTGGACGATCTCGGGGCGCGGCTTGGGTGGCACGATCTCGCTCGGCGCGAGCGGTCCGAAATGCTTGCGTGCCAGGGCGTGCACCTCCTCCGGGTCGACGTCGCCGACCACCACCAGGGTGGCGTTGTTCGGGGCGTACCACTGGCGGTACCAGGTCTCGAGGTCTGCGAGGCGCAGGTTCTCGAGGTCGTCCATCCAGCCGATCACCGGGTTGCGTACCGGGCTGGTCAGGAACGCCGTGGCGTTGAAACGCTCCCAGGTCAGCGACTGCGGGTTGTCCTCGGTGCGCAGGCGGCGCTCCTCCATGACCACGCGCACCTCCTTGGCGAACTCCTCGGGGTCGAGCACCAGGTGGCGCATGCGCTCGGCCTCGAGCTCGAAGGCGGTCTCGAGCAGCGAGCGCTCGAGGGTCTGGAAGTAGGCGGTGTAGTCGCGGCCGGTGAAGGCGTTCTCCCGCCCGCCGAGCTCGGCGATGCGGCGCGAGAACTCGCCCGGGGCGAGCTTCTCGGTGCCCTTGAACATCATGTGCTCGAGCACGTGCGACACCCCGGTGATGCCGTCGTGCTCGTAGCTCGAGCCGACCTTGTACCAGACCTGCGAGACCACCACCGGTGCGCGGTGGTCCTCCTGGACCAGCAGCCGCAGGCCGTTGTCGAGGGTGAACTCGTGGACCTGTGGCGCTGCGGGCAGGGTGATCGGGACGAGCCCGATGGCCAGCAGGAGAATCCTTGCGAACATGCTGCGCGCTCCGTGTCTGCGTGGAGTGCCGTCGCGCTTATCGGGCGTCGACGGGGGATGCTAGGATACCGGCTCCGCGGGCTGCCGGGGCGGCCACGCCGCACGCCGGCAGCGCCAGATAAGACACTCTCATCGATGTTTGGTTTCAAGGACAAGCCGTCCGCGCCCGAAACGACCGAGCCCGCACGGCGCGGTCTCATCGCACGCCTGCGCGAGCGCCTGACCAAGACCCGCGGCGGTCTGACCGGCGGTCTCGCCGCGCTGTTCCGTGGGCGCCAGGTCGACGACGAGCTGCTCGAGGAACTCGAAACCCGCCTGCTGATGGCCGATGTCGGCATCGAGGCGACCACCCAGATCATCGGCGACCTCACCGCGCGGGTGAAGCGCCACCAGCTCGACGACGGCGAGGCGCTGCTCGGCGCGCTGCGCGAGGAGATGGAGGCGATCCTCGCGCCGGTCACCCGGCCGCTGGAGGTCGACGCGACACCCGACGGCACCTGCGTGGTGCTGATGGTCGGCGTCAACGGCGCCGGCAAGACCACCACCATTGGCAAGCTGGCCCGGCGCCTGCAGGCCGAGGGGCGCTCGGTGATGCTCGCCGCCGGCGACACCTTCCGCGCCGCCGCGGTCGAGCAGTTGCAGAACTGGGGCGCCCGCCACGACGTGCCCGTGATCGCCCAGCAGAGCGGCGCGGACAGTGCCTCGGTGATCTTCGACGCGCTGCAGGCCGCACGCGCGCGCGGCGCCGACGTGCTGATCGCCGACACCGCCGGGCGCCTGCACACCCAGGCCAACCTGATGGAGGAGCTCAAGAAGGTCGTGCGCGTGATGCGCAAGCTCGACCCGACCGCGCCGCACGAGATCATGCTGGTGGTCGACGCCGGCACCGGGCAGAACGCGCTGGTGCAGGCGCGCCAGTTCCACGCCGCGGTCGGCCTGACCGGCATCACGCTGACCAAGCTCGACGGCACCGCCAAGGGCGGCATCGTGTTCGCCATCGCGCGCGAGCTCGGCGTGCCGATCCGCTTCATCGGCATCGGCGAGCAGGCCGAGGACCTGCGCCCCTTCGATGGCGCCGAGTTCACGGCGGCACTGCTAGACGACGACGCGGCATGATCCACGGCCGGCGATGATCCGCTTCGACGAAGTCCAGAAGCGTTACCCCGGGGGCCACGAAGCGCTCAAGGGGGTCACTTTCGCCATCGACAAGGGCGAGCTGGTGTTCCTGACCGGCCACTCCGGGGCCGGCAAGAGCACGCTGCTGAAGCTGATCGCGCTGATCGAGCGCGTCAGCCACGGCCAGGTGGTGGTCGACGGCGAGAACCTCACGCGCATGCGCCGCGCACGCGTGCCCTACCTGCGCCGGCGCCTGGGCATCATCTTCCAGGATCACCACCTGCTCTACGACCGCACGGTGTTCGACAACGTCGCGCTGCCGCTGGTGATCAGCGGCGTGCCGCACGTCGAGGTCGGGCGCCGCGTGCGTGCCGCGCTGGACAAGGTCGGCCTGCTCGGCAAGGAGCGGCTCTACCCGATCACCCTTTCCGGTGGCGAGCAGCAGCGCGTCGGCATCGCCCGCGCGGTGGTGCACAAGCCGGTGTTGCTGATCGCGGACGAGCCGACCGGCAACCTCGACCCCGACCTGGCACGCGAGATCATGCAGCTGTTCCTGCTGTTCAACCAGGTCGGCGTCACGGTGCTGATCGCGACCCACGCGCTCGACCTGGTGCGGGCCCTCGGCGAGCGCGTCCTGCACCTCGAGCACGGTCGCCTGGACGAGCTGCGGGTGGGTGGCCGATGAGCCGTTCGACGCGACACCCGGTTCCACCAAGGCGCCCGGCCACCGCGAAGAGGCTGCGAAGGCTGGGCGCGTGGCCCGACCCGCGCGTCTACCTGCTGCGCCACGCCGAGGTGCTGTTATCGAGCCTCGGCCGGCTGTGGCGCAACCCGGTCGCGAGCCTGATGACCGTCGCGGTCATCGGCATCGCGCTGGCGCTGCCGACCGGCCTGCACCTGCTGCTCGAGAACGCACGCCTGCTGAGCGGCGGCTGGGACGGTTCGACCCAGGTCTCACTGTTCCTGCGCCGCGAGGTGCCCGAGGCCGAGTCGCAGCGCCTCGCCCGGGCGCTGGGTGAGCGACCGGAGATCGCCGAGAGCACGCTGATCCCGCGTGCCGAGGCGCTCGAGGAGTTCCGCGCGCTGTCCGGATTCGGCGGCGCACTCGACGCGCTGGAGGAGAACCCGCTGCCGGACGTCATCGTCGTGCGCCCGGCGCCGGGCCACGCCGCCCCGGAAGAGGTCGAAGCGCTGGTCACCGAGCTGCGCGTGACGCCCGGTGTCGAACATGCACGGCTCGACATGCAGTGGGTCAAGCGACTCTATGCGCTGATGGAGATCGTGCGCCGCGGCGTCGAGGTGGTCGCGGTGCTGCTCGGCCTCGCGGTGCTGCTGGTGGTCGGCAACACCATCCGCCTGGACATCCAGAACCGCCGTCGAGAGATCGAGGTCGCCAAGCTGATCGGCGCGACCGACGCGTTCATCCGCCGACCGTTCCTCTACAGCGGCGCCTGGTACGGGCTGTTCGGCGGCGTCGCCGCCTGGCTGCTGGTGAGCATGGCGCTGTGGGCCACCGGCGGCCCGGTGCAGCAGTTGGCGCTGCTCTACCAGAGCCAGTTCCGGCTGGTCGCCGCCGATGCCCCCACGGTGCTGGCGCTGCTGGTCGGTGGCGCGCTGCTCGGCCTGCTCGGCTCGTGGCTGGCGGTCGGCCGCCACCTGCGCGCCATCGAGCCGAGCTGATCCCACGCAGCGGAACCCCGCACCCGGGACCAGGTCAAATCCTGCGAAAGGTTCTTGGCACTCTCAGGACGAGAGTGCTAAAATACGGTTAACCAAGGAGAAAGTGACCACATGCGCGACCTGATCCCGGTTCAGCTGGCGGGCCCGCAGGGCAGCCTCGACGCCTATATGGCGACCATCGGCCAGATCTCGGTGCTCGACGCCGACGAGGAGCGTGCGCTCGCCGAACGGCTGCAGCGTGACAACGACCTCGACGCGGCGCGGGCGCTGGTGCTCTCGCACCTGCGCTTCGTGGTGCACGTCGCGCGCGGCTACTCCGGCTACGGACTGCCGCTCGGCGACCTGATCCAGGAGGGCAACATCGGCCTGATGAAGGCCGTGCGCCGCTTCGACCCGGCGCAGAACGTGCGCCTGATCTCGTTCGCGGTGCACTGGATCCGCGCCGAGATTCACGAGTTCATCCTGCGCAACTGGCGCATCGTCAAGGTCGCGACGACCAAGGCGCAGCGCAAGCTCTTCTTCAACCTGCGCAAGGCGAAGAAGCGCCTGGGCTGGCTGAGCCATGCCGAGGTCGAGGCGGTCGCCAGCGACCTCGGCGTGACCCCGGAAAACGTGCTCGAGATGGAGGCGCGGCTGAGCGCTCACGACGCCACGTTCGACCCGGTCGAGAGCGACGACGACGACGCACCCCTGGCCCCCGTCGCCTACCTGGCCGACCAGCGCGCCGACCCGGCCCTGCAGCTGGAGGCGCTCGACAGCGCCGATCACGGCAAGCGCCAGCTCACCGCCGCGCTCGCGACCCTCGACCCCCGCAGCCGCGACATCGTCGAGAAGCGCTGGCTGGTCGAACCCAAGGCGACGCTCAAGGACCTCGCCGCGGTGCACGGGGTGTCGCTCGAGCGCATTCGCCAGCTGGAGAAGAATGCGCTGACCCGGCTGCGCGGCGCGATCGCCGCCTAACCCGCGGGCGGTGCGTGAACGTCTAGCCACCACCCCACCCGCAATCCCCTGAGAGCGTGGACCCCGTGGAACTGATGCTGTTCCTCGCGGTGGTCGCCGCGTGCGCCTGGCTGCAGGCGGTCACCGGCTTCGCGCTGGCGCTCGGGCTGCTCGGCGCCATGACCGAGTTCCACCTGACGCCGATCCCGGTCACCGCGGTGGTGGTCAGCCTGCTCGGCCTGGCCGGCAGCCTGGTGGCCCTGGCCGGCGAGCGACGCGCGGTGCAGTGGCGGCGGCTGGCGCCGATCGCGCTGGGCATGCTGCCCAGCGTCGCTCTCGGCGTCTGGCTGATGGACCGGCTCGCCGCGCAGGCGACCAGCACGCTGCAGGTGATCCTCGGCGTGTTCATCGTGCTCGGCGGCGTGCTGATGCTGCTGCGCCCGGTCACCCGCGAGCGCCCCGCCGCGCAGCACACCGGCTTGCTCGTCGGCCTGTTCGGTGGCCTGTTCGGTGGCCTGTTCGCCGCCGTCGCGCCGCCGGTCGTCTACCACCTCTACCGTGAGCCGATGACCATGGCCGCGGTGCGTGCGACACTGCATGCACTGATCGTCGTCGGCGTTGCGATGCGCATGAGCTTCGTGGCGCTGTTCTCGGAGGTGCAGCCACTGGCCCTGGAGCTGGTGCTCTACGCACTGCCGGTGGTGGTGGTCGCGACCCTCGCCGGGCGCCACTTCACTCCGGAATTCTCGGGGCGCACCCAGCGGCGCATCGCGGTGGTGCTGCTGATGCTGCTCGGCGTGCCGCTGCTGTTCGCCTGAACCCGCGCCCCCCTGGGCGGGACTAACCCTGCAACCCCGCGACCGGCGCCCGCAGTTGCCAGCGACCCGTCCCCTGCCCCTCTCACTCGCGCGGCGCCAGCTGCTGTTCCGCGCGCTGGCGCGCGCCGAGCACGCCGGAATC
>JAACFL010000161.1 GCA_009937385.1 Gammaproteobacteria bacterium
GTCTCCGCCGCGGTCAACGCCAGGCGGATGGTCTCGAGGTCACGCATCTCGCCGACCAGGATGATGTCCGGGTCCTCACGCAGCGCCGAGCGCAGCGCCTCGTTGAAACCGAGGGTGTCGCGGTGCACCTCGCGCTGGTTGACGATGCACTTCTTCGACTCGTGGACGAACTCGATCGGGTCCTCGATGGTCAGGATGTGCCCGAGTTCCTTGTTGTTGACGTAGTCGACCATCGCCGCCAGCGTGGTCGACTTGCCCGAACCGGTCGGGCCGGTGACCAGCACCAGGCCGCGCGGGTTGTCGGAGATGGGCTTGAACTGCTCCGGGGCGTTGAGCTGCTCGAGGGTCAGGACCTTGGTCGGGATGGTTCGGAACACCGCCGCCGCGCCGCGGTTCTGGTTGAAGGCGTTGACGCGGAAGCGCGCGACACCGGGCAGCTCGAAGGAGAAGTCGGTCTCGAGGAACTCCTCGTAGTCCTTGCGCTGCTTGTCGTTCATGATGTCGTAGATCAGACCATGAACGTCCTTGTGTTCCATCGGCGGGAGGTTGATTCGCTTGACGTCACCGTCGACGCGAATCATCGGTGGCAGGCCCGCAGACAGGTGCAGGTCAGACGCGCCGTTCTTCTGCGCGAACGCCAGGAGTTCCGATATGTCCATTCGATTACCCCGCTGTGGTATTTTTCTAACGGCCGGCGTCCGGCTCCGGACGAGCCAGTAAAGTATAGACAACACCCGAGGCCCGCAACATGCCGACCCTGGCCGACCGCTTCGAGCGGGTTCGAGCGCGTATCGCGGCGGCCGCGCACGACTCGGGGCGAAACGTGGAAAACGTGGCCCTGGTCGCGGTCAGCAAGACCCGCGACGCCGACGAAGTGGCCGCCCTGCACCGTCTCGGCCAGCACGCCTTCGGCGAGAGCTACCTGCAGGAAGCGCTCGTCAAGCTCGACGCCCTGGCCGACCTCGACCTCGAGTGGCACTTCATCGGCCCGCTGCAGGCCAACAAGACCCGCGGCATCGCCGAGCGCTTCGCCTGGGTGCACAGCGTCGACCGCCTGAAGGTCGCGCGGCGTCTCAGCGCACAGCGCCCGGCGACGCTGCCGCCGCTCAACGTCTGCCTGCAGGTCAACATCAGCGGCGAGGCAAGCAAGGCGGGCGCGATGCCCACGGAGGTCGTCGCGCTGGCCACCGAGATCGCCGCCCTGCCCGGGCTGCGCCTGCGCGGCCTGATGGCGATCCCGGCCCCGGCGAGCGACGCCGGCAGCGCGCGGCGGCCGTTTCGGGCCCTTCGCGAACTGGCCGACGCGCTGCGCCGCTCGGGCCTGCCCGTGGACACGCTGTCCATGGGCATGTCCGACGACCTCGAGGCGGCGATTCTCGAGGGCGCCACCCACGTCCGCGTCGGCACCGCGCTGTTCGGCCCGCGCCCGCCACGCGACGTCTTGCCCGGCACGCGGACCAGCCAGTAAGGTGCCACGCATGGACTCCTACCGAATCGGCTTCATCGGCGGCGGCAACATGGCCCGCAGCCTGGTCGGCGGCCTGATCGCAGGCGGCATTGATGCCACGCGCATCAGCGTCGCCGAGCCCGACGCGAGCAAGCGCGACGAGCTCTCCACGCGCTTCGGGATCACCACCTCTCAAGACAACGGCACGGTCGCCAGCGATGTCGAGGTGCTGGTGCTGGCGGTCAAACCTCAGGTCATGCGCCAGGTCGTGACCGGACTCGCCGCCACTCTCCACGAACCCGCCCCGCTGCTGATCTCGATCGCGGCCGGGGTGCGCGCGGCGTCGATGCTGCGCTGGCTCGGGCAGCCGCTGGCCCTGGTCCGGGCGATGCCGAACACCCCGGCGCTGGTGCGCAGCGGCGCCACGGCGCTGTACGCCAGCCCGGAGGTGAGCGAGGAGCAGCGCAGCCGCGCCGAGTCGATCATGCGCGCCGTCGGACAGACGCTGTGGATCGATGACGAGGGCCTGATGGACGCCGTCACCGCGCTATCCGGGAGCGGCCCCGCCTACTTTTTCCTGTTCATGGAGGCGCTCGAGCAGGCCGCCAAGGAGCTCGGCCTGCCCCCCGAAGCGGCCCGCCTGCTGACCCTCGAGACCGCTCAGGGCGCGGCGCGCATGGCGCTTTCCAGCGACGAGGGCCCGGCGCTGCTGCGTAAGCGGGTCACCTCGCCTGGCGGCACCACCGAGGCGGCGCTGGGCGCCTTCGCCGAAGGCGGATTCGAGACCCTGGTAACACGCGCGGTGCGGGCCGCCTGCGAGCGCTCCGCGGAACTCGCCGTGCGGCTGGACCGCGACGATGGGTAGCGACTACCTGCTCAACCCGGTCGAGTTCCTGGTCCAGGCGGTGCTCGGTATCGTCATGCTGTTCCTGCTGCTGCGCTTCCTGCTGCAGCTGTGCCATGCCGACTTCTACAACCCCCTGTCACAGATCGTGCTGAAGGTGACGCAGCCGGTGCTGCAGCCGCTGCGCCGCGCGATCCCCGGCAACAAGCGCGTCGACGGCGCTTCGCTGGTGCTGCTGCTGGTACTGCAGCTGGTCACCCTGGCCATCGTCTCCAGCCTGCGCGGCATGTCACTCGGCCCCGGCGGCCTGCTGTTCTGGTCGCTTGCGGAACTGGTGACCATGCTCGTCAACGTCTATTTCGTCAGCGTCATCGCCCAGGCACTGCTGAGCTGGTTCAACCCGGGGCGCACGCCGCTGGTCACGGTGTTGCACGACCTGAACCGGCCGCTGCTTGGCCCCGTGCGACGCCTGCTGCCGCCCTTCTCAGGTATCGACCTGTCGCCGATCGCCGTGCTGCTCGGCCTGCAACTGGCCAAGATGCTGCTGGTGCCACCACTTCTGGCCGCGGCCCGGGCCTTCGGTTGAGCGCCTGCCAACGGGACGGCGACGACCTGCTGCTGAGCCTGCACGTGCAGCCGGGATCGAGGCGTAGCGAACTCGCCGGCATGCACGGCGATGCCCTCAAGGTGCGAGTGGCCGCCCCCGCATCCGAGGGTCGCGCCAACCGGGCGCTGGTCTCGTTCCTCGCCGAGCAGTTCGGTGTGCCACGCAGCCGGGTCGTACTCGAGCACGGCCACGGCGGGCGCCGCAAGCGGGTACGCGTCGTCTCGGCGACGCGCCTTCCCCCCGGCCTCGGGCCCGGCTGACGCGGGCGGTTGCACCCCCCGGTGGCGCTGACTAGACTTGGCCGCCTGAACCCGCGCCACGGCCCCCTGACACGAGTCTAAACCGATGCCGGAGAGCTTCCCGGCCGATTCGGTCGGCCTGGTGACACCGCAGACGCTGCATTTCGACCAGCCCCTGGAGCTGGACAGCGGCCGTACGCTCCCTGCCTACGACCTGGTCTACGAGACCTACGGCGAGCTGAACGCCGCGCGCAGCAACGCGGTACTGATCTGCCACGCGCTTTCCGGCGATCACCACGCCGCCGGCTACCATGCACCCGACGATCGCAAGCCGGGCTGGTGGGACACCTACATCGGGCCCGGCAAGCCGATCGACACCCTGCAGTTCTTCGTGGTCAGCCTGAACAACCTTGGCGGCTGCAAGGGCAGCACCGGACCCAACACCGTCGACCCGGGCACCGGGCGGCCCTACGGTCCCGACTTCCCGTTCGTGACCGTGAGCGACTGGGTGCTGAGCCAGGCGCGGCTCGCCGATGCCCTGGGCATCGAGAAGTGGGCCGCGGTGATCGGCGGCAGCCTCGGCGGCATGCAGGCGCTGCAGTGGACCATCGACCAGCCAGAGCGCATCCGCCACGCGCTGGTCATCGCAGCGGCACCGAAGCTCACCACGCAGAACATCGCCTTCAACGAGGTGGCGCGCCAGGCGATCCTCAGCGATCCCGATTTCCACGAGGGGCACTACTACGAGGCCGGCGTGGTGCCCCGGCGCGGCCTGATGCTGGCGCGCATGCTCGGCCACATCACCTACCTCTCCGAGGACTCGATGCGCGCCAAGTTCGGCCGTGAGCTGCGCGAGGGACGACTGAACTTCAATTTCGACGTCGAGTTCCAGATCGAGAGCTACCTTCGTTACCAGGGGCGGTCGTTCGTCGACAAGTTCGACGCCAACACCTACCTGCTGATGACCAAGGCGCTGGACTACTTCGATCCGGCGGCAGCGCACGACGACGACCTCGCGCAGGCGCTGGCCGGCGCGACGGCGCGCTTCCTGGTCATCTCGTTCACCACCGACTGGCGCTTCTCGCCGGCGCGCTCGCGCGAGATCGTGCGTGCCCTGATCCGCGCGGGCAAGCAGGTCAGCTACGCCGAAATCGAAGCCGAGCACGGCCACGACGCGTTCCTCGCACCCATTCCCCACTACCGCGCGGTGTTCAGCAACTACATGCACCGCGTCGCCGAGGAGGTCGCCTGAGATGCGTCCGGACCTCGAACTGATCAGTGAATGGGTCGCCCCGGACAGCCGCATGCTCGACCTCGGCTGCGGCGACGGCAACCTGCTGGCGCATCTCGCCCAAACGCGTGCGGTCACGGGCTACGGGCTGGAGATCGACCCGGCCAACGTCGAGCAATGCGTGGCCGCGGGGGTCAACGTGCTGCAGTAGTCGTGGTCATGACCCAGACGCTGCAGGCGGTCGACCATCCCAACCTGCTGCTCGAGGAGATGCTGCGCGTCGGCCGCGAGGGTATCGTCACGTTCCCGAACTTCGGCCACTACCGCTGCCGCCTGTCGCTCGCACTCGGGCGCATGCCGATGTCGCGCGCGCTGCCCGACACCTGGTACGAAACGCCCAACATCCACCTGTGCACGGTCGCGGACTTCGAAGAGCTCTGCGACAAGCTCGGCATCGCCATCCTGCAGCGCGCGGTGGTCGACCACGCGCATCGCAGCAGCCTCGGCCTGCGCCTGCTGCCCGGGTTGCTCGGCGAGATCTGCCTCTATCGCCTCAAGAGGCGCTGACACCGCAGGGTTCAGTGGCCGTGCTGATGCATGGTCTCCGCAGAGTCCGCCTGGTGACCGACATGACCGCCGCCGGTCACGCGCATCGCCAGGGTGCCGAGGCTGCCGACGCCGAGCAGCAACACCAGCACGCCGGCCGCCACGCGCAGCCCAGGCCGGGTAAGCGAACGCACGCGCGTCGTCAGCAGGCCGGCGGCCAACATCGACGGCAGCGTACCAAGCCCGAACAGCAGCATCACCAGCGCGCCCTGCAGCGCGCCCCCACTGGCCATCGCCAGGGCCAGCGCGCTGTAGACCAGGCCGCACGGCAGCCAGCCCCAGACCACGCCGAGCGGCAGCGCGGTGATCGGTGAGCGGATCGGCAACAGGCGTCGACCGAGCGGCTCGACGTGTCGCCACAGGTGACCACCGAGCCGCTCCAACCGCGCCAGCAGCGGCCACCAGCCGGTCAGGTAGAACCCCAGAAGCAGCATGAAGACGCCCGCCAGGCCCTGTAGCAGCAGGCGTGCCCCCTCCAGCCCGGCCGCCGTCGCGAACAGCCGGCCGAGCAGCCCGACCAGCGCCCCGGCCAGCGCGTAGCTGGCGATGCGCCCGACGTTGTAGCCAAGCTGGCAGGCAAGTGCGGCGCCGCTTCGCTGGCGCACCTCGGGTGCAAGTCCGGCCGACAAGGCCCCGGCGATACCGCCACACATCGCGATGCAATGGACGGTGCCGAACAGGCCGACGAGGAAAGCGGCTGACAGGGTGGCGAGGGTGATGTCCATCGGTCCGTCCATGGCCGCATCCAGTCTAGCAGGGAAGTTCGCGGCCACCTCCGGGGCGCGTGTATCATGCCGTTTCTCCACGGACGCCGGCCATGCACGACTACCAGCGAGAATTCATCCGCTTCGCGATCGCCAGCCAGGTGCTGCGCTTCGGCACGTTCACGCTCAAGTCGGGTCGAGAGAGCCCCTACTTCTTCAATGCCGGGCTGTTCGCCAGTGGCGGTACGCTGGCCCGTCTCGGCCGCTACTACGCGGCCGCGATCGTCGAGTCCGGCATCGGCTTCGACATGCTCTTCGGACCCGCCTACAAGGGCATCCCACTGGCCAGTACCGCCGCGGTGGCGCTCGCCGACCACCACGACCGCGACCTCCCGTACGCCTTCAACCGCAAGGAGGCCAAGGACCACGGCGAGGGAGGGGTGATCGTCGGCGCACCGCTCGCCGGTCGCGTGCTGATCATCGACGACGTGATCTCGGCCGGCACCTCGGTGCGCGCCTCGCTCGAGCTGATCGAGGCCGCCGGCGCCGAGGCGGCCGGGGTCGCCATCGCCCTCGACCGCCAGGAGCGGGGCACCGGCGCACTCTCGGCGGTCCAGCAGGTCGAACGGGAGTACGGGCTGCCGGTGGCCGCGATCGTCCGCCTCGAGCAACTGGTCGAATTCCTCGACGAGGACCCGGCCATGGCCGAGCCGCTCGCGGCGATCCAGGCCTACCGGGAGCGCTACGGGGCATAGCGCCGACGCCCCCGCTACACTTGTAACCACGTGACCGATCCGACGGGGTAACGCCATGCGCACCACCATCCGCCTGCTCTCCATCCTCCTGCTGCCAGTGGCCGTCGCCATGTTCGCGCCGACCGCCGGCGCGGCCATCTACAAGTGGGTCGACAAGGACGGCAACACCCATTTCGGCAGCTCGATCCCGCCGGAATACGCCAAGCAGGACACCAAGAAAGAGCGCCTGAACGAACAGGGCCAGGTCGTCGAGATCGTCCAGGAGAAAGAGAAGACCCCGGAACAGCTGGCCGAGGAGAAACGGCTGGAAGAAGAGGAGGCCGCGCGGCAGAAGGAGCTCGAGCGCCAGCGCACCAACGACCGCCTGCTGGTCACGACCTACGAGTCGGTCGACCAGCTCGAGATGACCCGCGACGGAAAGATCAAGGCCCTGGAAGGTCAGATTACCGTGGCCGACGGCCAGATCCGCGAGCGCGAGGCACTGCTCGAGCGGCAGCGGGCAAGCGCCGCCAAACTCGAACGAAGTGGCGGTAAGGTGAACGAGAAGCTGCTCAAGGACATTGCCACGACCGAGGACCAGATCGCGCGCAACCAGAAGCGCATCGCGGCGCTGCGCGCCGACCAGGAGCGCATCCACGCCAAGTTCGAAGCCGACATCACCCGCTACCGGCTTCTGAAGGGCCTCGACAAGAAATAGCCGCCCGGATCAGGCGTCAGCCTTCGACCTCTGCACCACTGAGCAGACCGGATACGAGCAGCGCCCACTGCGCATCCCAGTCGGCCGTGGGCCGCTCCGCGAAACCGCTTTGCACGAAGCGCACCAGACGCCCGGCGATCACCGCCACCAGCAGCGCGCTGGCTGCCGAGGGCGAGCGCCCGCGTGGGATCTCGCCGCGCAGCTCCCCTTCGCGCAGCTCCTGCTTGAGCTGGGTCTCGAGGCGGCGGAAGAACTGCTCGACCCGCGCCCGCAGCCGGGGCGTTTCGCCGACCAGCGCGTCACCCAGCAGGATGCGGGTGATGCCCGGGTTGCGTTCGGCGAAGGCCAGCACCAGTCCGAGGATCTGCCCACAACGGCGGGGCGCATCGCCGGCCTCCTCGAGGATACGCGCGACGCGTCCGAACACCGCCTCCTCGGCGAACTCGAGCAACCCCTCGAACATGCGCGCCTTGCTCGGGAAGTGCCGATAGAGGGCCGCTTCGGAGACGCCGACCGAGCGCGCCAGCGCAGCGGTGGTGATGCGCTGGCCGGGCGCCTGTTCCAGCTCGCGCGCGAGGGCCTCGAGGATCTGCTGGCGACGCGGGGTGGCGTCGCTGCCGGCCGCGGTCACGCGCGGCGCCCGGAGCGGATCAGGGTGCCGACACCCTCGTCGGTGAACAGCTCGAGCATCACCGCGTGCGGCACCCGACCGTCGATGATGTGTGCCGAGCGCACGCCGCCGTTGACCGCGTCGAGAGCGCAGCCGATCTTCGGCAACATGCCACCGTGGATGGTGCCGTCGGCGATCAGCGTGTCGACCTCGGCGGCACTGAGACCGGTCAGCAGCTGGCCTGACTTGTCGAGCAGTCCCGAGGTGTTGGTCAACAGGATCAGCTTCTCGGCCTGCAGCACCTGGGCCAGCTTGCCCGCGACCAGGTCGGCGTTGATGTTGTAGGAGGCCCCGTCGTCCCCAACGCCGATCGGCGCCACCACCGGGATGAAATCGCCGCCGTCGAGCATGTGCACCAGCGCCGGGTCGATCTTGTCGACCTCGCCGACGTGGCCGATGTCGATGATCTCCGGGGCCTGCTGCTCCGGGTTCTCGCGGGTCATGGTCATCTTGCGCGCGCGGATCATGCCGCCGTCCTTGCCGGTCAGGCCCACCGCGCGACCGCCATGGCGGTTGATCAGGTTGACGATCTCCTTGTTGACCAACCCACCCAGGACCATCTCGACGACGTCCATGGTCTCGCTGTCGGTGACCCGCATGCCGTCGACGAAGCGGCTCTCCTTGCCGATGCGTTCGAGCAGGCTGCCGATCTGTGGCCCACCGCCATGCACCACCACCGGGTTGATGCCGACCAGCTTCATCAACACCACATCGCGCGCGAAGCCGCTCTTGAGCGCCTCGTCGACCATGGCGTTGCCGCCGTACTTGATCACCACCGTGCGCCCGCTGAAACGCTGGATGTAGGGCAGCGCCTCGCTCAGGACGTGGGCGACCTCTCCGGCGCGGGATGCGTCGAGGCTCATCTTGGCGATTCCGGGGGGCGTCGTCTCACACGCTTCAGAACGGCAGCTGCAGGCCGGGTTCGACCGACTGCAGCAACGCACCGAAGCGCTGCTGGATCGCCTGCAGCCCCTCGGTGCTGTCGGCCTCGAAGCGCAGGATCAGGTTCGGCGTGGTATTCGAGGCGCGCACCAGGCCCCAGCCCTCGGGGAACTCGACGCGCAAACCGTCGATGGTGATCACCTCGGCATCGGGGAACTGCGCCTGCCCCTGCGCCACGAGGCGCTCGACGATGCCGTGCTGGGCACCTTCGGGCACCGTGATCTTCAGTTCCGGGGTGCTGACGCTGTCGGGCAGGCCGGCGAACACGTCGCTGCTCGGCTGGCCCGAGCTCGAGAGGATCTCGAGCAGGCGGGCACCGGCATAGAGGCCGTCGTCGAAGCCGAACCAGCGCTCGGCGAAGAAGAAGTGTCCGCTCATCTCGCCGGCGAGAAGCGCACCGGATTCACGCAAGCGCGCCTTGATCAGCGAGTGGCCGGTGCGACACATGGTCGGCCGCCCACCGCTCTGCTTGATCACGCTGGCGAGGTTGCGGCTGCACTTGACGTCGAAGAGGATCTCGGCATCGGGGTGACGCGACAGCAGGTCGCGGGCGAACAGCATCATCAGCCGATCCGGCCAGATCACGTTGCCCTGCGAGTCGACCACGCCGAGCCGGTCGCCGTCGCCGTCGAAGGCGAGGCCGACCGCGGCCCCTTCGCGCTGCACGGTCTCGATCAGGTCCACCAGGTTCTCGGCCTGGCTCGGATCGGGGTGGTGGTTCGGGAACTGCCCGTCGACCTCGCAGTAGAGCTCGATCACCTCGCAGCCGAGCGCGCTGAACAGCGCCGGAGCGACCGCGCCGGCGGCGCCGTTGCCGCAGTCGATGACGACCTTCAGCGGCTCGGTGAGTTGGACGTCGGAGACGATGCGGTCGACGTAATCGTCGATCACCTGCGCCTCGCGCGCTTCGCCGGCACCGCTGGTCAGGTCGCCGGACTCGAGGCGCTGGTAGAGCCCCTGGATCGCCTGCCCCGACAGCGCCTCGCCGTCGAGCACGATCTTGAAACCGT
>JAACFL010000162.1 GCA_009937385.1 Gammaproteobacteria bacterium
TCGAACGGCGCAGCACCAGCGTCACCAGCAGCAGCAGCATGCCGAGCACCGGGCCCGGCAGCGGCAGGCCCAGCGCCGCCACCAGCACTTCACCGACCAGCTGGTAACAGAGCAGCAGCGTAATCCCGGCTAGCATCCGTTCTCTCTCTCGACGCCTCGAGGCACGGCTCTCAGCGATAGTAGTCGATGACGATCAGTGTCAGGTCGAGCGGCGTATCGTCCGAGGTGATGCGCAGCCTCCCGCTGCCGTCCGAGTCGACCGCCGGGTGATCCTCGCCCGGATGGCCGATGACCTGAACCCCCTCGAGGCGGTTGAAAGGGCGCCCGGGCGCGTAGACGAGCACGATCTCGCTGCGCTGACCCGCGGGCAGGCCGATGCGGAAACGACCGATGCCCTCCGGCACCTCGACCTGCCAACCGGCAGCCAACGGCGTCACCTTCCCGACCCCCCTGAGCGGCTCGAGATGCAGGGCATGGTTCGCGGTGCAGGCCGCCAGCGCCAGCACCGCGAAGCCGGCCAGGATCCAGCCACGCCCAGAATTCATCGTGACGCGACCCGTCCCTGCAGCGCCAGGAACACGGCCGAGGCGATGCCGGCCGAACCGAAGATCATCGCCATGACCATGATCTGGTAGCGCACCGCCAGCAGCGGTGAAACCCCGGAGAGGATCTGCCCGGTCATCATGCCCGGAAGCGAGACCAGCCCGACCGCGAGCAGCGCGTTGATCTGTGGGATCAGCGCGGCCTGGAAGGCGATGCGCTGCGCCACGTCACTCGCCTTGCCGTTATCGAGTTCGGCCTGGTACCGCTCACCGGCGAGACTGACCGCGGTCATCGCGTTGGCGAAGATCATCCCGGCGAGCGGGATCACCACGCGCGGCGCGTACCACGGCTCGGCACCGAGCACCCCCTGGGTCACCAGCAACAGCGTGATCACGCCGCCCGCGGCGATCGCGCCGAGGGCGCGCAGGTAGAGCGCGGCGCTGCGCGTGGCCAGCGGTTGCAACGCGATCCAGCCCGACGCGCCGAGCATCACCGAGAGCACGGCCAACACGACCGGCGGGCTCTCGGCGGCAAAAATGAAGGTCAGCAGGTAGCCGATCAGCACCAGCTGGGCGAGCATGCGGCCGAGCGCATAGAGCGCGTTGCCGGCGCCGAGCCGCCAGTGCCAGAGCATCAACAGCACCACCGCGACCGGCACGAAGGCGAGCGTCAGGCGGGCGATAGGAATCGCCTCGACGCCGTTCACTGCCCCTCCGGCACGATGCGCAGCAGCAGCTGCCCTTCGCCGACCCGGTCCCCGACCGCGACCGCGACCGCGACCACCCGCCCGGCGCGCTCGGCCACGATATCGAGGGTGGTCTTGTCGGTCTCGACGACCAGCGCCGGGGTGTCGGCAGAGACCCGGTCGCCAGGTGCGACCAACACGTCGACGACGTTCAGTTCGCCATCGCTGCAGTTGCCGCAGGTCTCCCAGCAATCGGGCAGACCGGGCAGGCAGACATCGAACGGCTCACTCACGGATCGGGACCGGGCAGGCGCGGCCTCAGCCGATCACCTCGTCCAGGGCCCGGCGTGGCATCGGCTGCTGCTCGGCATCCGCGTAGCCGATACGAAACACCAGCTGGGCCCGTGCATCGGGGGCCGGGAAATAGCGGCCGAGCTGACCGCGGATGTGCTCCACCTGGCACAGCTGGCTCATCGGTTGCACGCCGAGCCCGGCCAGCACGGCCTGCAGGCAGATGCGCTGGAACTGTTGCCCGGCACGCACCTGGTTGGTGCGGTCGTCGTCGTGCGTCGCGAGGATGCCGATCTCGGGCGCGCTGTTGAGCAGCTCCGTATCGTGCTTCGCGGTCTTGGCGCCCACGTTGAGGTAGGTGACAGCGACCTGTCCGAGCTTGGAGAGCAGCCACGAGGTGCCGAACGCTCCGTCACCGATCCACCTGGCGAGTTCCTGGCGATAGGCCGGTTCCGCGAACAGTCGAGCATCGGCTTCGGCCACCAGCTTCTCGAGACGCTGTTTCACCCCGCCGTCGTCGGTCAGGTAGAGCATCACCCTGTGATCACCGCACACCGACTGCAGGCGTCGCAGGTCATCGGCCGGTACCGCGCGCGGTCGAAACGGCCGGCGACTGGTCTGGCGACGGGTGATCGCGTCGAGCAGGCCTCCTTTGGGACGTACCGGGGTCTCTGGCGGATAGAGAAGGACCGAGGCGGCGCAGTCGGCGCCGAGATGTTGTGGAAAGTAGGTCAGCTCGGCCTGGTACCCGAAGGCGCGAGCCGCGATCAACAGGTTCTCCAACGCACAGCCGACGCTGACGTGCAGCTCGCGCTGCGACGGATCGGCGACCTGCAGCCAGCGTGCGCGGTCGCGGAATACCAGGATGCGTTCCGGGGCCACGGTGAAGCGCCACGGCTGGGTATTGTGCGTCGACGGGGCAAGAATGGCGTACCGGAGCAGGAACAGCAGCCGGTCGCGCGCGTTCCCGTCGACCGGGAACTGCCGGGCCGACAGCGCCCAGGGGGAATCTCCCTGCGTCTGCTCGCTCATGATCTCTGCTCTCGGGGGTGGCTCGGGTTGTCGCCATTCCGTCGAGCCAGCTTACGCCAGCACCCCGCCGTCGGGAAGGTGCCGTACGCGACCCAGGGACAGAGTCATTGATCGAGCTTCAACATCAACACGTTCAGGTGGAGGCCGGGGTGACGCGCTATCCTCGAGATGGTTTGATCTACCTGCGTCCGCGTACACCACAACCCCACGGTGCCCCATGCTGCTGCTCGTCATCTACGTCCTGATCGCCCTCGGCTTCTCCTTTCTCTGTTCCATCGCCGAGGCGGTGATCCTCAGCGTCACCACGCCGCACATCATGCTGCTCAAGAAGCAGGGCAAGCGGGTCGGAGCGCATCTCGAAAAGCTCAAGGCGGACATCAACAGCCCGCTGGCAGCGATCCTGACGCTCAACACCATCGCCCACACCGTCGGTGCGGCCGGGGCCGGCGCTCAGGCGACGAAGGTGTTCGGTGACGCCTACATCGGCGTCGCCTCCGCGGTGCTGACGCTGCTGATTCTGGTCTTCTCCGA
The DNA here is from genome assembly GCA_009937385.1 of Gammaproteobacteria bacterium. Taxonomy (GTDB): domain Bacteria; phylum Pseudomonadota; class Gammaproteobacteria; order QNFN01; family QNFN01; genus QNFN01. Next base: position 3,083 of record JAACFL010000162.1, read on the forward strand.
GATCATCCCCAAGACCCTCGGCGCCCATTACTGGAAGCAGCTCGCACCGGCGACCGCCTATGCACTGAAAAGTCTGATCTGGCTGCTGCGTCCGTTCGTCTGGCTGTCGGCAAAGCTCACCGCCGGCCTGACCCACGGCCCGGGACTGAAGGGATTCAACCGCCAGGAGCTCGAGATGATGGCCGACCTCAGCCACGCGGAAGGCCACCTCGGCCCCCAGGAGCGACGCATCCTGAAGAACCTGCTGCGGCTGCACGAGGGGCGTGTCACCGACGCGATGACGCCGCGCACCGTGATCTTCTCGGCCGCAGACACGCAGACCGTCGATGGTTTCCTCGCCCAGCACATGGAAAGCAACTTCTCGCGCATCCCGCTGCACCAGGGCGAGCCCGGTGAGATCGAGGGCTTCGTGCTGCGTGGCGACCTGCTGCTGGCCCGGTTGCGCGGTGACGGCGAGACCACGCTGGCGACCTTCCGCCGCGAGCTACCGGCGGTGCCCGAGAGCAGCACCCTGATCGAGGCCTTCAACGAGCTGGTCCGCAAGCGTTCCCAGATGCTGCTGGTGATCGACGAGTACGGCACCGTCGATGGGCTGCTGACGCTCGAGGACATCCTGGAGACCCTGCTCGGCCTGGAGATCGTTGACGAGAGCGACACCACGGTCGACATGCAGGAGCTGGCGCGGCGACTCTGGCACGCGCGTGCCCGTAACATGGGCATCGCAACCGACGGCTGACGCACGCCCGTTCGAACCTGAGGCCGGTCATTCGCCCGCGCCTCGAGCGAGGCCGGACTGCCGTCAGGCGGTGGCCAGCTCCACGGCCTTCTGCGCATGGATCAGCGTCGTGTCGAGCAGCCTGACCTCGGTGTCGCGCTGACCGATCAGCATGCCGATCTCGGTGCACCCGAGGATCACCGCCTCGGCACCACGGGCGGCCAGCGACGCGACGATGCGCAGGTACTCCGCCTTCGATCCGGGCTCGACCCTGCCCTGGCACAGCTCCTCGTAGATCACCCGGTGCACGAGGTCCCGATCCGCCGTGTGCGGCACCAGCACCTCGAGGCCATACCGCTCGGCGAGCCGTCCACGGTAGAACGCCTGCTCCATGGTGAATGCCGTGCCCAGCAGACCGACCGTGCCGACCCCGTCGGCCAGCAGAACCTCCGCGGTGGCGTCCGCGATGTGCAGCACGGGAATCCGGATCGCGGCCTCGATCTGTGGCGCGACCCTGTGCATGGTGTTGGTGCAGATCAGCAGGAAATCCGCGCCGGCCGCCTCGACACCACGGGCCGCGTCGCCCAGGATCTCCGCGGTGCCCGTCCAGTCATCGGCATGCTGCAACTGCTCGATGGGCGCGAAATCGACACTGACCATCGCGATCTGCGCAGAGTGCAGGCCGCCGAGCTTCTGCCTGACACCCTCGTTGATGGCCCGGTAGTAGCCGAGCGTGCTTTCCCAGCTCATCCCGCCGAGCAGGCCGATGGTCTTCATGCGATCACTCCCGTCCCATTCGCGGCGTTACCACGGCACGATGGCCGCGCATCCCCTTGCGGACATCCTGTTCCATCGTGACCGCGCCGTCGAGACGGCCGTGATCGCCGCCGCTGGAGACATGAAAAAGGCCCTCCTCCCCGGCCGGGGAGGAGGGCCTCGTCGGACGTGCGATCGTTCGATCAGGCCTTCGGCGCGGCGGCCTTGATCTCGTCGCTGGCCTGGTCGGCGTACTTCTCGAAGTTGGCGTGGAACAGGCCGGCCAGGTGCCTGGCCTGCTCGTCGTACGCGGCCTTGTCGGCCCAGGCGTTCTTCGGCACCAGCACCTCGTCGGGCACGCCCGGGCACGAGGTCGGCACGGCGACCCCGAACACCGGGTCGGCGACGGTCTCGGCCTTGGCCAGCGAGCCGTCGTGGATGGCGTCGATGATCGCGCGGGTGTGGGCGATGCTCATGCGCTTGCCGACGCCGTACGGGCCGCCGGTCCAGCCGGTGTTGACCAGCCAGACGTTGGCGCCGGTCTTGCGGATGCGCTCGGCGAGCAGCTCGGCGTACTTGGTCGGGTGCCAGACCAGGAACGGCGCGCCGAAACACGACGAGAAGGTCGCCTGCGGCTCGGTGACGCCCATCTCGGTGCCGGCCACCTTGGCGGTGTAGCCGCTGATGAAGTGGTACA
>JAACFL010000163.1 GCA_009937385.1 Gammaproteobacteria bacterium
GCCGTGACCTGCGCGACGGTCGCCGCCACGTCGAGCGTGTCGGTGTTGGTCATGCTCTGCACCGCGATGGGCGCGCCGTCACCGACCGGCACGTCGCCGACCATCAGCCGACGCGAGCGACGGCGCTCGGGAGCGGTATGGAAACGCATCGCTAAGTCTCCAGGAACCCCACTTCAGGGGGCACGGGTGACGATCTCGCCTTCCTGGTCATCGAGGACGAAGCGCGCGATGCCTTTGTTCTCGAAGGCGCTGTGGTCGACGCTGCGACCATCGAGCTCGACCTGCACCGCGCCGGCCTTTCCGAGCAGCACCAGGAACGGCCCTTCGCCGGTCACCTCGCGACTCGTGCCCGAACGCAGCATGTCGAACACCAGGCGCGAGCCGTCGTCGTCGACCACCTCGACCCAGACGTCATCGCTGAGGGCCAGGGAGAGCTTGTGTCCGCTCGGCACCGGGGGTGGCGGTGGCTCCGGTGCCGGTTCGGGCTCGACCACCGGCACCGAGGGTGCCGTCGTGCCCGACTCCGTGGCGGTCAACGCGTCCGGAGCCGAGGGCGGTGCGCCGGCACTCGAGGGTGTCACGGGCTCGGCAGGCGGGGGAACCTGGACCGGTGGGGCCGGTGCGACGAACGCCGGGGCCGGTTCCGAGGACTGGGCGGCCGGCGCCAGGGGCGCGCTGCCGGTCAGTCCGGCGACGTCGATACGCCCGCCCTGCGCCCACCACCACGCGACGAATCCGGCGCCGACGAGCAGCAGCACCACCATCACCGAGCGCGGCGACACGCCGCGATGCACGCGCGGCGCCTCGGAGGCCGGCCGCGGGCGCAGCTCCAGCGGCACGTCCGGGGCACGCGTGTTCTCGAACTGCGAGACCAGTTCCTCGTCGCGCAGGCCGACCAGGCGCGCATAGTTCCTGATGTAGCCACGCACGAAGACCGATGCAGGCAGCTGCTCGGCATCGTCGCGTTCGAGGGCCGTGACGACGCCTATGGTGAGATTCAGGCTGGCCGCGACCTGCTCGATGCTCAGGTTGGCCGCCGCGCGCGCCTTGGCCAGGCGGCTGCCCGGACCGGGCTGCGGGGTGTGAACCTCACCCTGGGTCGTGTCGGCGCCGTTGTCGTGCTCGCCGTTCATCGTTTCTCCGTTGCCAGCAGCAGGCGGGTCTCGGCCGAGGCAGGGAAGCGTTGGCGCAGTTGCAGCGCGTAGGCATCGGCCTCGGCCCGGTCACCCAGCTGGCGCTCAACCTGGACACCAAGCCAGAGCAGCGCCGCGTTCGGACGCACCAGCTGGGTCAGGCGCTGCAGGTAGGCGCGCGCCTGCAGCGCGTTGCCCGAATCCCAGCTCAACTTGGCCATTTCGTAGAGCGCGGGTGGAAAGTTCGGCGCCTTGCCCAGCGCCTGGCGCAAGTAGTGCTCGGCCAGGTCGAGCTTGCCGTCGCGCAGTGCGCAGACGCCGAGATTGGTATAGGTGTTCTGAGGGGACTGGTAGAGGGGATTGTCCAGCGCACGCTGGAAGGCCTGCGTGGCCTGCTCGTAGCGCTCCTGGGTGCACAGGAAGCGACCGTAGTTGTTCCAGGCGTCCGAATCGCGCGGCGAGAGTTCGGTGACTCGCTTGAAATGGGTCTCCGCAAGGTCGTTCTGGCCCAGCTTCTCGTAGAGTACGGCGATGCCGTTGTGGGCGACCGCCAGGTTCGGGTCGTGGATCAGCGCACGCTGCAGGTGCTCCATCGCCGGCGTGTCCTGCCCCGCCTTCATGTACTCGATCCCGAGCAAGGCGTTGGGCTCGGCGGCCTCGGGCTTCGGCACGACGTCGGCGTTCTTGTAGTTGATGTCGGCGCCTGACGGCATGTTCGAGTTGCCCATCGCGGCGCAGCCGCCGAGCAGCAGTGCCGTTACCAGCAGCAGGGTTCGTCCTCGTGCGTTCACTCGATGCCCTTCGCGATGCGGTCACGGCGTCGCCTGGAGTCCACCTTGCCGACCAGCTGGCCGCAGGCGGCATCGATGTCGTCACCGCGCGTCTTGCGCGTGATGGTGACCAGGCCATGCGCCTGCAGCACCGCGCGGAAGGCGTCGACAACGTGGTCACCCGGACGCTGGTAATGGATGCCCTCGACCAGGTTGTAAGGTATCAGGTTGACCTTGGCCGGCACGCCACGCAGCACACGGGCCAGCTCGCGGGCGTGCTCGGGCTGGTCGTTGACCCCGGCGAGCAGCACGTATTCGAAGGTCACCACGCGGTAGCGTTCGGCACCGATGTAGCGCTTCGCCGCAGCGACGACCTCGCGCAAAGGGTACTTGCGATTGATCGGCACCAGCTCGCTGCGCAGGGCGTCGTTGGGCGCGTGGATCGATACCGCGAGGCTGATGTCGCTGACCTCGGCGAGCCGATCCATGGCCGGGACGATGCCCGACGTGCTCAGCGTCACGCGTCGCTTGGAGAGGCCGAAGGCGAGGTCGTCCTTCATCAGGTTGGTCGCGTGCACCACGGCCTGGAAGTTGAGCAGTGGCTCGCCCATGCCCATCAGCACCACGTTGGTCACCTCGCGACCCGCCCCTTCGGCGTCGAGCGCCGCGCGCGCCAGCCACAGCTGGGCGACGATCTCACCGGTGGTCAGGTTGCGGTTGAACCCCTGGCGCGCCGTCGCGCAGAAGCGGCAATCGATCGGGCAGCCGACCTGCGACGAGATGCACAGCGTGCCGCGCTCGCCGTCGGGAATGTAGACCGTTTCGACGCAGTTTCCGTCGACGAGTTCGAACAGCCACTTGCGCGTGCCGTCGCGCGACTTCTGGTCGCTGACCGCGGTGGGCAGGTCGAAGCGTGCATGGGTCTCGAGCCAGGTACGGAACGGCTTGCTCAGGTCGGTCATCGCCGTGTAGTCGGTGACCCGGCGGTGGTAGACCCACTTCATCAGCTGGGTTGCGCGGAACGGCCGGTGGCCGCGCTCCGCGAGCAGTGCCAGCAGCGCCTCGCGATCGAGGTCGAACAGGTTGAAGAAGGGGGTCTGGTCGTCCAAGGTTCAGCGCGTCCGGGGACAGAGCTCGGCGTCGGTGAAGAAGAAGGCGATCTCGGTGCGCGCGGTATCGGGACCGTCGGAGCCGTGCGCGCAGTTCTCGTCGACCGTGGTCGCGAAGTCGGCACGGATGGTGCCACGCGCCGCCTCGGCCGGGTTGGTCGCGCCCATGATCTCGCGGTTGGCGGTGATCGCGTTCTCACCCTCGAGCACCTGGACCATGACCGGGCCGGAGGTCATGAAGGCGACCAGGTCCTTGTAGAACGGCCGTTCCTTGTGCACCGCATAGAAGCCTTCGGCCTGCTCCTGGCTGAGGTGCAGCATCTTGGCGGCGACGATGCGCAGGCCGGCCGCCTCGAAGCGGGCGTAGATCTGGCCGACCAGGTTGCGGCCGACGGCATCGGGTTTGATGATCGAGAGGGTGCGTTCGACAGCCATCGAAAGTCTCCGGAAAAATCGTTTCAAGAATAACAGAAACCCGCGGCGAGCCGCGGGTTTATGCGGGAAATCGGGGCGCCAGTTTAGCGCCGGCGACGGCCCCAGGCAACGCGTCCGGCCCGCCTCAGCTGACCGCGAAGCTCTCGCCGCAGCCGCACGTCGCGGTGACATTCGGATTGCTGAACTGAAAGCTGCGGTTGAGCCCGTCGCGGACGAAGTCGACCTGCATGCCGTCGAGATAGTCGACGTGCTGGCGATCGACCAGCAGGCGGATGCCGTGATCCTCGAACACCTCGTCGTCCTCGCCGGGGGCATCGGCAAAGTCCATGGTGTAGGCGAAGCCCGAGCAGCCCGAGGTCGTGACCCCGAGACGCAGCGCGACGCCCGTCTGCTGCTGGGCGAGGAGCTCGTTGAGCCGCTCGGCCGCGGCGTCGGTGAGCGTGATTGTCATGTCGTGACTCCTTACTGTCTTGCGCCGGCCTTCAACCGGCCACCTTGTGTGCAGATGGACCGTCGCCGGTGGATTCGGTTCCACGCGGCCCGCGTGTCAGGGAGCGCAGCCGCGGCACGACACCTGCGACCAACTCGAGCACGGTGGTGATCTCGTCGTCGGTGGTGAAGCGCCCGAGCGAGAAGCGCAGCGAACTGTCGACCTCCGCCTCGCTGAGGCCCAGGGCGCGCAGCACGTGCGAGGGTTCACGGCTCGCGGAAGCGCAGGCCGAGCCCGACGAAAGCGCCACCTCGCGCAGCGCCATGATCAGCGCCTCGCCCTGCACGCCGTCGATGCAGACGCTGAGGATGCCCGGCACGCGGCGCAGCGGGTCGCCGTTCAGGCGCACGCCTCCAAGCCCGCGCAGCCCGTCCCACAGGCGATCACGCAGCGCGCGCTGGCGCATGGCCTCGGCCTCGAGGTTGTTGCCGGCCAGGCGGAACGCCTCGCCCATGCCGACCACCTGGTGGGTGGCGAGCGTGCCGGGTCGCAGGCCGCGCTCCTGGCCACCGCCGTGCAGCAGCGGTGCGATGCGCACGTCCGGGTGGTCGCGCACGTACAGCGCACCTACGCCCTTCGGCCCATAGACCTTGTGCGCCGAGAACGACATCAGGTCGACCGGCAGCTGACGCAGGTCGATGGCCAGGCGACCGACCGACTGCGCGGCGTCGACGTGAAACAGCGCGCCCCGCGCACGCACCAGCGCACCGAGTGCAGCGATGTCCTGGACCACCCCGGTCTCGTTGTTGACGTGCATGATCGAGACCAGCGCGGTCTCGTCGCGCAGGGCCTCGACGAGGCGGCCCGGGTCGACGATGCCGTTGCGCTCGGGATCGAGGTAGGTCACCTCCCACCCCTCGCGCTCGAGCTCGCGACAGCTGTCGAGCACCGCCTTGTGCTCGGTGGTGACGGTGACCACGTGATGACCACGGCCCCGTGCCGCGCGCGCCGCGCCCAACAGCGCGAGGTTGTCCGACTCGGTGGCTCCCGAGGTGAATACGATCTCGCGCGGGCTGGCACCGACCAGGTCGGCGACCAGGGCGCGGGCCTTCTCGACCGCGCGCTCTGCCTCCCACCCGAGGGAATGGGAACGCGAGGCCGGATTGCCGAACGTGCCCTCGGCGGTCAGGCAGGCGGCCATGCGCTCGGCCACCCGCGGATCGACCGGCGTGGTCGCGGCATAGTCGAGGTAGACCAGGCGGTGACGGGTCATGCGTCGCTCCTCACGCGGTGGCCACCAGGCGTCGCAATGCCGCGACCTGGCGCTGCAGTGCATCGACCAGCATCTCGATGTCGGTGGG
>JAACFL010000164.1 GCA_009937385.1 Gammaproteobacteria bacterium
CGAACGTCGGGTCGGGAACGGTCCCACCACCAGGGCGTCCACACCACGCTCCGCGATCCTGACCCTGATCCTCTCGAGCAGTTGCTCGTCACCGGGACGCAGCCGCACGTACCAGCCCTGGCTGTCGAAGAAATAGCGCCCGTGTCGAAAACCGTGGCGTGGAGCCGTGAGACCAACCTGCGGGTTGTACGAGGTATTCACCGCGGGCTCCATGTCAGTTGACCAGGCTGGGCACCGGCTCCCCGGTGAACTTCCAGTTGGCCTCGATGGCGGCTCGCACACTACGGAAATTGCTATCTGCACCGGGAATGAAGCAGTCCTTCTTGATCAGCTCGAGGACCTTCACGCCGCGCATCGAGATCAACACCTCGCGGAGCTTTATCGACAGCTCGCGCGGCATGTCGGAACTGGCCACCCAAGGCTGGGTCGGGTTGATGTAGTCGGAGATCACGCGCAGGGAGGTGCCGCGAGCGAGCTGATCACGCAGGGTGCCTTCGCTGATCGCACCGGCATCCACCGCGCCACGCTCCACGGCCGAGGCCACCACGTCCTGGCGATCGAGGTAGCGAATCCCGGCGAGATCGGCAAGCTCGATGCCGTTTTGCACGAGATGATGCTGGGGTATGTAGCGGTCGCTCGCAGACATCGGCTGTGCAAATGCCACCTGCATGCCACGCAGGTCCTCGAGCGTTCGGATGGCGCTCTGCTCTCGCACCACGATGTGGCCCTTGAATGCGTTGCGTCGCGCATCACCCTCGACGGCGAGCACCTTGATTTGCGGCTGGCTGGTCTTGGCCTTGATGTATGCCGACTGCTCGAGGCGCGCAAAGTCCACTCGGCCATCGACCACTCTGTCGATGGCGTCCGTGTAATCGGTCGAAACCTGCAGTGCGATCGACACCGGCCGCTCCAGCTTGTCGGCCAGACGGACTTCGATCTCGTCCAGGATGGGCCTTATTTTGCGCACCATCGTGGTGGGCTTGTCAGTCGTGTAGATACCGAAATCGAGTTGCAGCGGCTCCTGGCTGTTGTCGGCTAGGGCGACCGAGCCCGAGACACTCAGGATAAGCGCGAGAAATCGTCTGGCCATGGCGTTCATTGGCATTTCCTCCAGGTTTTAAGCGGCATCACGGTGATCGTCGACATGTCGCAGCGTCTCGCGCAGACCGTCGGCTAGGGTCCATCTCGCTTCGCAACTCAACCGGCGACGTGCCTTGCGTGGATCGCCCAGCGACGTCCGGATGTCGCCCGTTCGCGCCGGCAGCAACTCGGTCCGACAGGGCACGCCCTGCAGTGCGGCAAGCGTCTGTGCAAGTTGAAGGATGGTGGTCGCGTTGCCGGTGCAAGCGTTGTAGACACTGGCACCATCGGCCTCGTCCATGCCCGCGATGAGGAACCGAACGACGTCCGCGACGTAGATGAAATCCCGCGCCTGTTGGCCGTCGCCGTAGATGCTCAGTGGCAGACCGCGCTGCAGCCGGTCCGCAAAGATCGAGATCACTCCCGAATAAGGCGAAGTCGGGTCCTGGCGCGGACCGTAGACATTGAAAAAGCGGAAGCCCGTCGTCGGCACGCCATGAATCAGGCTGGCCACCCGGGCGTGCAGTTCGCTGCCGAGCTTGTCGGCACCGTAGGGCGAGAGCGGTCGCGCCTGGCTGTTCTCCACCAGCGGCATGCTGGCGTTGTCGCCGTAGATCGCCGCCGACGAAGCGTAGACCACCCGCGCGGGACGGTTGGGGTTCGCGTCACGCGCAGCATCCAGAACGTTGATGGTGCCACCGAGGTTGATGCGGTGCGTCTCGGACCAGGCCTCGACCGAGCGGACCACCGAGGCCACCGCGGCGAGATGAAAGCAGCCATCAACGCCATGCATCAGACGCTTGACCAGTTCGCCATCGGCCACGTCACCCAGCGTCAGCTCGACGCCCTCGGGAAGGTTCTCGACATGGCCGGTCGAGAGGTCGTCGAGCACCCTGACCGAATCGCCACGCTCGAGCAGCGCGTCGCAGACGTGAGAGCCGATGAATCCGCAGCCCCCGGTGACCAGGTAATTCGCCATTGTGTGCCTCCGCAGTGTCTTCGTGATGAATGCGAACTACCGAGCAATTCACCTGCCACTCCGGCATGGCTGTGTAGGAGCGCGTGTTTTCAGTGAGTTACAGATTCGAAGGCGCAGTCGACACCGGCACCGACTCGCATATTGCGAAACGATCTGCGGACCGACTCGCAGGTAGCAATCGCTGTTTGACGCCGGAAGCCCGTCATAGGTAGGCGTTGCCTTGCTTTGAGCCCTGTCTTGGGGCTGGCCCAGGTCTTGCTCAATCAGGGCATGACTCGCAACACGACACCCAATCAGACCGCCGTTCCTGCGCAGAAAGAGATCTGGCTGCTGCTCGACTCGCGGGGCATGGGTGGCATCGAGAGCCACGTCGCTGCGCTGGCAGAAGCCCTGTGTCGCTCAGGCCACCCGGCGTGCGTGGTCTTCCTGGAAGACCACGGCGCCCACCCGCTCGACGCACGACTCGACGAGTGCGGCATTCCAAGGCGTGCCTTGCGTGGTGGCTTCGCCGGGCTGCGGGTCGCACTGCGTGAACGGCCCATGCTGGTCCACACCCACGGTTACAAGGCCGGGCTGCTGGGTCGGCTGGCCTGCCGTCTGGCCGGCGTACCGGTCGTATCGACCTTCCACTCCGGCGACCCGGGCCGAGGCCGGGTGCGGCTCTACGACGCACTCGACCGCTGGAGCGCACCACTCGCGCCGGCCATCGCGGTCAGCGAGGAGATCGCTGCACGGGTGCGCGGCGGCGCGGAACGGGTCGACAACTTCGTGACCCTGCCCGCGCAAGCGGTCGGGCCGCACGCCGGGCGCGTTGCATTCGTGGGACGCCTCGCCGAGGAGAAGGGGCCACATCATTTCTGCACGGTCGCCGCGGCGATCGGCGACGGGCAGTTCGACCTGTTCGGCGACGGGCCTCTCTGGGACGAACTCGAACCCACCTTCGGCGACATCGCGGCCTTCCACGGCGCCGTCGACGACATGCCCCAGCGCTGGCCGGAGATCGGGCTGCTGTGCATGACCTCGCGCCACGAGGGGCTGCCGATGGCCGCGCTCGAGGCGCTCGCGCACGGCATCCCGGTCGCCGCCTTCGCGGTCGGCGGACTGCCGGACCTGATCGAGCACGGTCGCAACGGCTGGCTGGTCCCCCCGGGGGACACCGCGGCGATGACCGCGACCGTCGCGCAGTGGCGACTGCTCCCTGAATCGACACGCCAGGAGATTGCCGCAGCAGCTCGCTCCACGGTCGCCTCCCGCTACACCCCCGAGGCCCAGCTCGAGCACGTGTTGGCGGTCTATGAACGTGCCAATCCCACCGGAGACACCGCGAAGGCATGCCGTCGCGATTTGCGAGGCGTTCGGTTAGATGGCTCTCGACCTGATCGGGATCTGGACGACCGCGCCCCATCAATTCAACCACTTGAGGCTGGCACGCCACGTGCGTGAAGCCTGCGGAATACACCGCTCACCTGGAGATAGCGAACATGTGCGGAATCATCGGACTCGTTAACGGCAACTCCGTCGTCCCCGACCTGCTCGCCGGCCTGCGCCGCCTCGAGTATCGCGGCTACGACTCCTCGGGCATCGCCGTGGTACGCGACCGGCAGCTGCAGAAACGCCGTGCGCAGGGCAAGCTCGACAACCTGGAGAAGCTGCTCGACAGTGCACCGCTGGACGGTCGCAACGGCATCGCCCACACCCGCTGGGCGACGCACGGCGCACCGACCGCCGACAACGCCCACCCGCATGCCACCGAGCGGGTCGCGGTGGTGCACAACGGCATCATCGAGAACTTCCGCGAACTGCGTGGGGAGCTCGAGGCCGCTGGCCACAGCTTCAGCAGCCAGACCGACACCGAGGTGATCCCGCACCTGATCACCCACTATCTCGAAGACGGCATGTCCGAGGAGGGCGCGATGCACGCGACCCTCGGGCGGCTGCGTGGCGCCTACGCGCTCGGCGTGCTGTTCGCTGGCGACGACAGCCGCCTGATCGCGGCCCGCCGTGGCAGCCCACTGGTGCTCGGCCACGGCGACAGTGCCACCTACCTCGCCTCGGACGCGCTTGCCCTGGGCGGCCAGGCCAACGAGCTGACCTACCTCGACGAGGGTGACTGGGCGGTCATCGAGCAGCGCCGCGCCGATGTGCACGACGCCGAAGGGCGCCGCGTGTGCCGTGCCCGGCGTCCCGCCGGGCAGGTCGCGACCGCGGTCGGCAAGGGTGCGTACCGCCATTACATGGAGAAGGAGATTCACGAGCAGCCGCAGGTGATCCGCCACACGCTGGCGCGCTACATCGACGCCGAAAGCGGTCACGTGCGGCTGCCGCAGATGCCGTTCGACCTGGCCGGACTGACCCGCCTGACCATCGTCGCCTGCGGCACGTCGTACTACTCCGGCGCGGTGGCCCGCTACTGGTTCGAGCAGCTCGCCGGCCTGCCGGTCGAGGTCGACATCGCCTCGGAGTTCCGCTACCGCGAGTCGCCCCTGCCCGAAGGCGGCGCAGCACTGTTCATCTCGCAGTCGGGCGAGACCGCCGACACGCTGGCCGCACTGCGCTACGCGCGCTCCCAGGGCCAGCACATCGTCACCGTGGTCAATGTCGAGGAGAGCAGCATGGCGCGCGAGGCCGACGTGGTGCTGCCGACCCTGGCCGGACCCGAAATCGGCGTCGCCTCGACCAAGGCCTTCACGACCCAGCTCACGGTGCTCGCGAGCCTCGCGCTCGCCATCGCCGAGGCGCGCGGCCGGCTCGACGACATCGAGGCCGCACAGCTCGCCGAGGTGCTGCGCAGCGTGCCGACCCTGATGGAGCGCCTGCTCGGCGACCTCGACCGCTACCCGCGCGTGGCGCAGCAGTTCGCCAACGCGAACTCGGCGCTGTTCATCGGCCGCGGTGCGGCATACCCCATCGCCATGGAGGGAGCGCTCAAGCTCAAGGAGATCTCCTACATCCACGCCGAGGGATTCGGTGCGGGGGAACTCAAGCACGGTCCGATCGCACTGGTCGATGCCGATACGCCGATCGTGGTCATCGCCCCGTTCGACGAGCTGTTCGAGAAAACGGTGTCGAACCTGCAGGAGGTGCGGGCACGTGGTGGCCGGGTGATCCTGGTCAGCGATGCCACCGGTCTCCAGCATGCAGGCGAGGATGCCTGCGCGACGCTCGAGAT
>JAACFL010000165.1 GCA_009937385.1 Gammaproteobacteria bacterium
GCACCGAGGGTGCCCATGATCAGGTACTGGTAGCTCGCGGTCAGCGCGCGGCGGTCGCGCCCGAGGCTGATCAGCGCGTAACTCGACAGCGACGAGATCTCGAGGAACACGAACAGGTTGAAGGCGTCGCCGGTGATGACGATGCCGAGCAGGCCGGCGAAACAGAGCAGCATTGCGGCATAGAACGCGGCATGCTGGCTGCGTCGGATCTCGCGTGCGACGCTGGCCCGGGCGTAGGTCAGCACCAGCGCGCCGATCGCCGCGACGATCACCAGCACGTAGGCGTCGAGACGATCCACGATGTACTCGATCCCCCACGGCGGCTCCCAGCCACCGAGGTCGTAGCGGATCAAGCCGCCCTCGGGCACGCTGCCGAGCAGCGTCAGCGCCGCGTAGAGGGTGAACCAGCCGACCGCCGTGGCAAGCGCCCAGGCCAGCGTGCCGTTGCGCAACAGCAGGCAGACCGGCGCCGCGAGCAGCGGCACAATCACCTGCAGGATCGGCAGGTTTTCGGCGCTCACCCGACGCGGTCCTGTTTCTGGATAGCCTCCTCATCGACACTGCCGTAGGCCTCGCGGATGCGCACCACCAGCGCCAGGCCGAGCGCGGTGGTCGCCACGCCCACCACGATGGCTGTCAGGATGAGCACGTGGGGCAATGGATTCGAATAGGCGCGCGCCCCCTCCATGACGATCGGCGCGGTGCCATCGGCGACCTTGCCCATGCTGATGTAGAGAATGAAGACCGAGGTCTGGAAGATGTTCAGGCCGACGATCTTCTTGACCAGGTTGGGCGAACGGATGACGACGTAGAAACCGGTCATCATCAGCACGATGACGATCTCGTAGTTGTACAGGCCAAGCGCGCTCACCCGTCGCCTCCACGCCCGGCAAATCCGTAGAACAGCGACAGCATGGTCGAGGTGACCGTGATGCCAACCCCGAGTTCGACCAGCAGGATACCGAGGTGCTGGCCGGCGACCGGGTCGCTGGCCAGCACGCTGTAGTCGAGGAAATGGCCGCCGAGCAGCAGGCTGGCCACGCCGACGCCACCGTAGAGCAGCACGCCGCTCGCCATCAGCACGCGCAGCAGGTCCGGCGAGATCACCCGCCGCGCGCTGTCGAGGCCGAACACCAGCGCGTAGAGGATCAGCGCCGCGGCGAAGATCACGCCGGCCTGGAAGCCACCGCCGGGGCCGAAGTCGCCGTGGAACTGGACATAGAGGGCAAACAGCAGGATCAGCGGGATCAGCAGCTTGGCGACGACGCGCAGGACGATGTGGTGGCTCATCGCGGCCCCTCGTCCTCGTCGTTGTCGCGGCGACGCCCACCGAGCAGCAGCAGCACACCGATGCCGGCGGTCAGGATCACCACCGTCTCGCCCAGGGTGTCGTAGCCACGGTAGCTGGCGAGCACCGACGTGACCATGTTCGGCACCCCGGTCTCATTCGGCGAGTCCTGGATGTAACGCGGTGCGACGTGGGTGTGGACCGGGGCGTTGGGATCCCCGAAACGCGGCATGTCGAGCGTCGCAAAGACCAGCGCCCCACCGGTGACCAGCACCACGGTCAGCGGCAGCCAGCCGCGCCCCCGCGGCCGCGACTCCTCGCGCCCGACCAGGCCGAGGGTCGCGAGCATCAGCACCGTCGAGATGCCGGCCCCGACCGCGGCCTCGGTGAAGGCGACGTCCACGGCGTCGAGCGAAATGAACAGCAGCGCCGCATGCAACGAATAGATGCCGGTCAGCATCACCGCGGCGAACAGGTTGCGCAGGCGAACCACGGCGAGCGCGATCACCACCAGGAAACCGAGCAGCACGTAATTGATCAGGAGTTCGATGACGCACCCCCGTCGTCGTCGACCTCCGGCTCGAGCCCGCCCTGCAGCGCGGACTTGGCCAGCGCGTGGGTCGCGGTCGGCACCGTGAACAGCAGGAAGAAGAAGATCAGCACCAGGCGCAACGCGACGTCGAGGCTCTCGGCCTGCAGCAGCAGGCCGAACAGCACCAGGCCGGCGCCAAGCGTGTCGATCACCCCCGAGGCGTGCAGGCGGCTGAAGAAGTCGGGCAGGCGCAGCACGCCGATGCCACCGACGACACAGAAGAAGCCGCCACCCACCAGGCAGATCCAGCTGAGCACGTCGAGCAGCAGCGCCACTAGCCGCTATCCCTCTCGCGCCTGCCATGGCCAAGGCTGCCGTACTCGAAGTACTTCAGCGTGGCGATGGTGGTGATGAAGCTGATCAATGCGTAGACCAGCGCGATGTCCAGGAAGGCCGGGCGGTCGGTGACGAAACCGAGGACCGCGATGCCGAGCACCGTGCTGGTGCCGAACATGTTTACCGCGAGGATGCGGTCGAACAGCGAGGGGCCGCGCAGCGCACGGATCAACGCCAGCGCCATGGTCACCAACACCAGCAGCAGGCCGGTCGTGAACATCTCAGCCTTCCTGCTCCAGGCCGGTCACCCGGCGCGCCATCTCCCCCGTGCGCACCTCCTCGGCCGCGGTGCGGCTGAGCGCGTGCACGATGACCTCGCCGTTACTGACATCGAGCGACACCGTGCCCGGCGTCAGCGTGATCGCATTGGCGTAGATGGTCTCGCGCAGCGGACTCATGTCGCCGGTTGGCACGCGGATGACGCTGCGCTCGATCGGCAGGCGCGGGTCGAGAACGCGGCGCACGACGTCGATGTTGGACTTGACGATCTCGACCAGCAGCCAGGGCCAGAAGGTCAACACGCGGCGCGAGAGGTGCAGCGGGACGGACTCGTGGTCGACCATGTCCATGCGCCACGCCAGCCAGGCCACCAGTCCCGCCGACAGCGCGCCGAACGCCAGCAACAGGGCCGTGTAGTGTCCGGAAAGCCCCAACCAGAACAGCGCCAGGAGCAGGCTCATGTAGAACAGGTGAAACATCGCTCGTCGGCTTCCCTTGAGGTCGCGCGCCGCGCTGGGTGCGGCGCTATTCTGTCATGAGGACGTAGCGGAATGCGAAACCGTGAAGGTGCCCGAAGACCGGACGTGCGCGTGCGCTGGCAGGCACCACGACTCGGCGGCAGACCCCGTGGTGCATGCCACAAAGCGAGCGATGCGCGACCCAAAGTGCTTCAAAACAGCTTGGGATGGCGTGGCGTCATGCCACGGTAGTGCGCCTGGATCATGGCCATGTCCTCTTCGAGCGATTCCCCCGGCTCGAGCAGTGGGCCGAACACCAGCCGCTTGCGCCCGTAGTCGAGTCCACCGAGCAGGATCGGCACCCCGGCAGCGCGTGCGATGTGCCAGAACCCGGTTTTCCAGCGCTCGACCTTGCTGCGCGTCCCCTCCGGGGTGACCACCAGCAGCAGTTGCCCACGCCGGGCGAACTCGTCGGCCACCTGCTCGACGACCCCGTGGGCGGCTCGGCGGTCGATCGCAAGCCCCCCGAGCCAGCGCATCACACCACCTAAGGGCGGCTTGAACAGGGTGTGCTTGCCCATCCAGTGCAGTTCCAGGCCAAGCGCGAAGGCGCCGGTCATGCCGAACACGAAGTCCCAGTTCGAGGTGTGCGGCGCTGCGATGATGACCAGCTTGCCGCAGTCGGGCATTTCCCCCTCGAATGACCAGCCACTCAGCCGGAGGCAGCTCGCAGCCAGGCCGCGCGTGAACGCATTGCCCCGGCGTGGCACGGCCGCCCCGGGCACGGGGATGGGCGGAGTGTGGCGGCTCTCGTTCATGGCTGCATTCTGCCAGAGCAACCGGGCAGGGCAACCGCGACCTCAGCACGATACCCCGGCCGTTTTCACGGGGTCCCGCCAGGCGAGACAGGCGAGTAGGGCGAGCGCACCGCCAACGGCCATGACCAGCGCCATTGGCCACGGCGTGCCATCGTGGAAGTGGCCGACCAGCATGCCGGCCACGCCACCCAGGCCCATCTGCAAAAAGCCCAGCAGCGACGACGCCGCACCCGCCATGCGCGGAAACGGTGCCAGCGCGGCGGCGAAGCCGACCGGGATCGCCAGCCCGGCACCACTGAAGTAGAGCCAGCACGGGCCCAGCACCGACAGCAGCGAGGCCACCCCGAGCAGTGCCGGCAGCGCCATGGCCACACCGCCGGCCAGGCACAGCGCGCAGCCAGCGGTCACTAGGCGTGCGCTGCCATACCGCGACAGCAGCCGCCCCGACAGGAAACTACCGCCCATGAAGCCGACAACCGCGGCCAGGAAGCCGAGGCCGAACCGTTCCGGCGGCAGCCCCAGCACCTCGATCAGCACGAACGGGCTGCCGGAGATGAACGCGAACAGCCCGGCGAATGACGCCGAGACCGCCAGCGTGCTGGCCAGGAAACCGCGGTGCCGCAGCAGGCTGGCAAAGTTGCGCAGCACCCGCGCGGGGTGCGTTGCGCCGGCATCGCGATCGAAGTGGCTCTCGGGCAGCGCGAACCAGGTCAGGCCGAGCACCAGCGCGCCGAACACCGCCAGCGCGACGAAGTTTGCCCGCCAGCCGAACGCCACCTCGAGCACGCCGCCCAGCAAAGGTGCCGCCGCCGGAATCAACGCCATCGCCGTGCCCATGTAGGCGAGCATGCGCCCGGAGTCGACCGGCCCGTAGAGGTCACGCACCACCGCGCGTCCCAGCACCGGGCCAGCGCAGGCGCCGAGCGCCTGCAGGAAACGGCCCAGGACCAGCCCCTCGACGGTCGTCGCCATCAGGCAGCCGAGGCTCGCGACCAGGTAGATCCCCAGTCCACAGAGCAGCACCGGTCGCCGCCCGAAGCGGTCCGAGAGCGGCCCGTAGACCAGTTGCGCCACGGCGAATCCCCAAGCGAAGGCGGTCAGCGTCAGCTGCACCGCGGCGCTGTCGGTGGAGAACGCCTGCTGCATCGCCGGCAGCGAGGGCAGGTAGAGGTCGGTCGAGATCGGTCCGTAGGCTACCAGCGCGGTCAGCGTCACGGCGCGCCAGCGGCGCGCAGTGGGACTCAGGGTCGGGTGCATGTTCGGTCGCCTGGAGTGGTGCGCGGCACCGCAGCTGCGTCAGTAGAGCATGCGCCCCGGCGCACTGGCAACGTCGCGCTTGACTGGCCGCACGCCCCCTCGCACGATGGCCCCGTCGCCGGTTTGCATCGCCGCGCACCCTGTTTAAGTCACCGCGATCGCCATGTTCCACCCGCTCCCGATCAGCCACCGAGAACCGCTCTA
>JAACFL010000166.1 GCA_009937385.1 Gammaproteobacteria bacterium
GGCCGGTCCATCGCCAGCGTCTCGAGCTCATCGGCCAGGCGTGTCGCGTCGAGCTCCGCCTGCGGCAGCAGCCGCGCCGCACCGGCCTCGATCAGCTCGGCGGCGTTGGCGGTCTGGTGGTCGTCGACCGCGTACGGGTACGGCACCAGCAACGCACCGACGCCCGCCGCGGCCAGCTCGGCGATGGTCAGCGCACCGGCGCGACACACCACCAGGTCGGCCCAGGCGTAGGCGGCCGCCATGTCGTCGATGAACGGCAGCAGCTCGACGTCGACACCGGCCTCGGCATAGGCCTGCCGTGCCGACTCGATCTGGCGCCGCCCGCACTGGTGCCGGATCATCAGACGACCCGGCAGACGTGCCGCTGCGGCAGGCACGCTGGCGTTCAGCGCGGCCGCGCCAAGACTGCCGCCGAGCACCAGCACGCGGAGCGGACCCTTGCGTCCGGCGAAGCGTGTCGAGGGGTCGGGCAGCGTGGCGATCTCTGCACGCACCGGGTTGCCGGTTGTCAGCGCAGCGCGCGCCGTGGGGAAGGTGCCCGGGAACGCCTCGAGCACCCGGTTCGCGAGGCGTGCCAGCAGGTTGTTGGTCAGCCCGGCGATGGCGTTCTGCTCGTGGATCACCAACGGCAGCGCGAGCAGCCGTGCGGCGACGCCGCCGGGCCCGGCGACGAAACCGCCCATGCCCAGCACCGCCGCGGGCCGGCGCCGATGGAGCGCGGCCAGCGCCTGCAGCAACGCGACCGTGAGCCGGAACGGGGCCAGCAGCCAGCCGAGCAGGCCGTTGCCACGCAGCCCGGCAACGCTGATCCAGTCGATCTCGATGCCGGCACGCGGCACCAGCTCCGCTTCGAGTCCGCGCCGGGTGCCCAGCCAGCTGACCGCCAGGCCACGCTCGCGCAGCCGCTCTGCGATCGCCAGTGCCGGGAACACGTGGCCGCCGGTGCCGCCGGCCATGATCACGACCGACGCGCTCATGCCCGCACCTCTGCGGGGTAGCGCATGCCGGGCTCGTCGAGGCGGTGGCCGGACTCGGGATCCTCGCCCTCGTGGGCGACGCGCAGCAGCAGCGCCAGGGCCAGGCAGGTCACCAGCATGCTGCTGCCACCGTAGCTGATCAGCGGCAGCGTCAGGCCCTTGGTCGGCAGCAGGCCCATGTTGACGCCGATGCTTATGAACACCTGCAGGCCAATCCAGATGCTCAGGCCGTAGGCGAGGTGCGCCGCGAACGCCCGACCGGCGCGCTCGGCGCGGGCCCCGATCTGGAAGCCGCGCAGCAGCAGCAGCGCGAAGAGGGTGATCACCACCAGCAGCCCGACCATGCCGAGTTCCTCGGCGAGCACCGCGATGATGAAGTCGGTGTGCGCCTCGGGCAGGTAGGAGAGCTTCTGCACGCTGGCGCCAAGCCCGACACCGAACCAGTCGCCACGCCCGAATGCGATCAGCGCCTGGGTCAGCTGGAAACCGCTGTCGAACGGGTCCGCCCACGGATCGACGAACGTGGTCAGCCGTTGCATGCGGTAAGGCGAGGTCATCACCAGCATCGCCGCGAGGCCGGTGATGGCTCCACCGGCGAGCACGAACGGCACGATGCGGACGCCGCCCAGGAAGAGCATCGCGGTGGCGGTCGCCATGATGACCACGGTGGCGCCGAAATCGGGTTCCATCAGCAGCAGCACGCCACCGAAGCCGAGCAACAGCATCGGCTTGGCGAAGCCCCACAACGAGCCCTGCACCTCGTGACTGCGGCGCACCATGTAGCCCGCGATGAAGATGATCGCCAACAGCTTCATGATCTCGGACGGCTGCAGGGTCATGAAGCCGAGGTTCAGCCAGCGCATCGCGCCGTTCACCTCGCGGCCGATGCCCGGCACCAGCACCAGCGCCAGCATCAGGTAGCCGATCAGCAGCAGGCTGCCGCCGTGCCGCTCCCAGAACGCGACCGGGGTGCGGTAGACCGCCCAGCCCGCGACGACACCCAGCGCGGCATGCGCCAGCTGGCGCCACAGGAAGTAGAGCGGCTCGCCCTGGCGGCTGTCGGCCAGCGACATCGACGCCGAGGTCACCATCACCAGGCCGAGACCGAGCAGCGCCAGCGCCAGCCCGAGCAGCCAGAAATCGTGGCGCACCTCGGCCTGGCGACGGATCGGCTGGCTCGCGGCCTGCCCGCGCCAGCCGCTCACGCCGTCACCTCCGGACCGGTTCCGAGCCGGTCACGCACCGCGGCGGCGAAGGTCTCCCCGCGCTGCTCGAAATCGCGGTAACGGTCGAAGCTCGCGCAGGCCGGTGACAGCAGGACGGTGTCGCCGGGCTCGGCGAGCAACCGCGCACGCGTCACAGCGGCTTCCAGGTCGATGGCATGCTCGAGCGGCGCGACCGGGGCCAGCACCCGCTCGAGCGCGGCGACGTCGTCACCGACCAGCAGCACCGCGCGCAACTTGCCGGCCGCGGCCGCACCGAGCGGCGCGTAGTCCACCGGCTCCGGCTGGCCGCCGGCGATCAGCACCAATGGACCGTCCAGGCCGGCCAGCGCGGCGGCGGTGGCGCCCGGGTTGGTCGCCTTGGAGTCGTTGTACCAGCGCACGCCGTCGGCCTCGCCGACCCACTCGATGCGATGCGGCAGACCGCGGTAGGTGAGCAGCGCGTCGAGGCAGGCGTCTCTTGGCAGCGCCAGCGCCTCGGCCAGCGCCAGCGCCGCAAGCGCATTGGCACGGTTGTGACGCCCGGGGATGCGCAGCGCGGCGGCCGGCAGCAGCGCCTCGCTGCCCTGCGCGAGCCACGCCGCACCGTCCCGGTCGATGACGCCGTACTCCCCACCGGCCGGCACGCCGAGACCGAAGGTCAGCGTCTCGCGTCCAGGACGCGCCAGCGAACGGACCGCAGGGTCGTCGCGGTTCAGCACCATGACGCCGTCGCCGTCGTAGACCCGCGCCTTGGTCGCGAGGTAGTCGGCGAAATCGGCGTAGCGATCGAGATGGTGCGGCGAGGCGTTGAGCACCACCGCAGCGCGCGCGTTCAGCGAGCGGGTCGTCTCGAGCTGGTAGCTCGAGAGTTCGACGACGTAGAACTCCGGCGCCGGGGCGTCGAGCAGGTCGAGTGCCGGGGTGCCGAGGTTGCCGCCGACCAGCACCCGGCGGCCGGCCGCGGTGGCCATCGCCCCGAGCAGCGTGACGACCGTGCTCTTGCCGTTGGTTCCGGTCACCGCGGCGACCGGCGCGGCGACCGCCTGGGCGAAGAGCTCGATCTCCCCGACCACCGGCACGTCCGCGGCGAGCGGCAGCGAGCGACGGTCGACGCCGGGGCTGAGCACCACGCGACCGGCGCCCGCGAAGGCGTCGGCCTGGAAGCCGCCGAGCCGCGCCTCGACCTGGGGAAACTCCATGCGCAGCGCGGCGAGCATCGGTGGCGTGGCACGGCTGTCGCAGACCGTCACCGCCTCGCCGCGCGCGACCAGGTGGCGCACGCAGGCCAGCCCGGACTTGCCGAGGCCGACGACGAGGTTGTGGCGTGGCTCGCTCATGTCAGCGGATCTTCAGCGTCGCCAGCCCGACCAGCACGAGGATGACGGTGATGATCCAGAAACGGACGATCACGCGCGGCTCGGGCCAGCCCTTGAGCTCGAAGTGGTGGTGCAGGGGCGCCATGCGGAAGATGCGCCGCCCGGTCAGCTTGTAGGAGGCGACCTGCAGGATCACCGAGACCGTCTCGACGACGAACACCCCGCCCATGATGAACAGCACCAGTTCCTGGCGGACCACCACGGCGACGATGCCGAGCGCCGCACCGAGCGCCAGCGCGCCCACGTCGCCCATGAACACCTGCGCCGGGTAGGCGTTGAACCACAGGAAACCGAGTCCGGCCCCGACCATGGCGCCGCAGAACACCACCACCTCGCCGACGCCGTGCAGGTAGGGGATCTGCAGGTAGCCGGCGAACTTCACGTGGCCGGTGACGTAGACGAAGATGCCCAGCGCGCCGGCGACCATCACCGTGGGCAGGATCGCGAGACCGTCGAGGCCATCGGTCAGGTTGACCGCGTTGCTCGAGCCGACGATGACGAAGTAGACCAGCGGCACGAACATCCAGCCGAGATCGATCGCGACGTCCTTGAAGAACGGCACGATCAGCTGGGTCTCGAGCGGGCTGCCCGCGGTCTTGAGCAGGATCACCGCGGCGACGAGCCCGACCAGCGACTGCCAGAAGTACTTCCAGCGGGCCGGCAGGCCGCGGCTGTCGCGCAGCACCAGCTTGCGGTAGTCGTCGACCCAGCCGATGGCGCCGAACAGCAGCGTCACGGCCAGCACCATCCAGACGTAGCGGTTGCCGAGATCCGACCAGAACAGCGTGCTGATCGCGATCGCGACCAGGATCAGCGCCCCGCCCATGGTCGGCGTGCCGGCCTTGGTCAGGTGACTCTCGGGACCGTCGTTGCGCACCGTCTGGCCGATCTGGTAGCGGCCCAGCCGGCGGATCATCTCCGGGCCGACCAGGAAGCAGATCAGCAGCGCGGTCAGCACGCCGAGGATCGCCCGCAACGTCAGGTACTGGAAGACGTTGAACCCGCTGTGCAGGTCGACCAGGTACTGGCTCAGGTGGTAGAGCATCAGGCGGTTCCTCCCGCGGTGAGCGCTGAGACCACCCGTTCCATGTGCGCCGAGCGCGATCCCTTGACCAGCAACGTGACGCCGGCGTCGAGCTCATCTCGCAATGCGCCGACCAGCGCCTCCTGGTCGGTGAAGGCCTCGCCATCCTCGCCGAACGCCTCGGCGGCACGCGCCGCCAGCGTGCCGACCGCGAGCAGCCGGTCGATGCCACGCGCCCGCGCCTGTTCGCCGACCCAGGCGTGCCAGCGCGGCGCGTCGTCGCCGAGCTCCGCCATGTCACCGACCGCCATCCAGCGCTTCCCGGGGCGGCTGGCGAGCAGTTCGATCGCCGCTGCGAACGCGGTCGGGTTGGCGTTGTAGGTGTCGTCGATGATCAGCGAGCCACCGGGTCCGGAAACGCCCTGCAGGCGCCCCGGCACCACCGGTGCCGTGGCGAGGCCGCTGCGCACCGCGTCCAGGTCGGCGCCGGCAACCAGTGCCGCCGCGGCCGCCGCGAGCGCGTTGGCGACGTTGTGACGTCCGGCGAATGGCAGCGTCACCTCGGTCGAGCCGAGCGGCGTGGAGA
>JAACFL010000167.1 GCA_009937385.1 Gammaproteobacteria bacterium
AAGATCCTGATCCTGGTCGCGATCATCCTGTTCATCCAGAAGCGGCCGCGGGGACTCTTCCCGCAGAAGGGCCGCGCGGCGGAGGCCTGAGCGATGCTTGCCAGACGCCTGCTCGGGAACGATCGTGGCGGCCAGGTGCTGCTCGTCCTGCTCGCCGTCGCGGCGGTCGTGGTGCCGCTGCTCAACCTCGCGGTGCCGGACGGTCACCCGCTGCACCTCTCCACCTACACCGTCACGCTGCTCGGCAAGTACCTCTGCTACGCGCTGCTCGCGGTCGCCGTCGACCTGGTGTGGGGCTACCTCGGCATCCTGAGCCTCGGCCACGGTGCCTTCTTCGCCCTCGGTGGCTACGCGATGGGCATGCACCTGATGCGCCAGATCGGCGAGCGCGGCGTCTACGGCCACCCGGAGCTGCCCGACTTCATGGTGTTCCTGAACTGGCAGGAGCTGCCCTGGTACTGGCAGGGCTTCGACCAGTTCTGGTTCGCCATGCTGATGGTGGTCGCGGTGCCCGGCCTGCTCGCGTTCGTGTTCGGCTGGCTGGCGTTCCGCTCACGGGTGACCGGCGTGTATCTCTCGATCATGACCCAGGCGCTCACCTACGCGCTGATGCTCGCGTTCTTCCGCAACGAGATGGGCTTCGGCGGCAACAACGGCCTGACCGACTTCAAGGACCTGCTCGGCTTCAGCCTGCAGGACGACACCACCCGCGCCGGGTTGTTCGTCGCCTCGGCCGTCGCGCTCGCGCTCGGCTACCTCGCCTGCCGCGCCATCGTCACCTCGCGCCTCGGCCGCGTCGCGATCGCAGTGCGAGACGCCGAGGACCGCACCCGCTTCCTCGGCTACCGCGTCGACCGCGTGAAGCTGCTGGTCTTCACCTTCTCGGCGATGCTCGCCGGGGTGGCCGGCGCGCTCTACGTGCCGCAGGTCGGGATCATCAACCCGGGCGAATTCTCGCCGCTGAACTCGATCGAGATCGTGGTCTGGGTCGCGGTCGGCGGGCGCGCCACGCTGTGGGGCGCCGCCACCGGCGCGGCACTGGTCAACTACGCCAAGACCCAGTTCACCGCCATCCTGCCGGAGATCTGGCTGTTCGCGCTGGGCGGGCTGTTCATCGCCGTCACGGTGCTGCTGCCGAAGGGACTGGCCGGGCTGCGCCGGCGGCGCCAGGAGGCGCGGGCATGAAACCTCTCGACCACGCCGTTGCGACCGCGACCAAGCCCGAATCACGCGTCGAGCTGAAGCTGCCGCTGACAAACGAAACCCCGGCCGGGCAGACGGATCGTTCCACGACCGCACCCGTCGACGACTCCCCCTACCCCGTCGTCGGCCAGGTCTACGACTTCATGCTGCCACGGGCGGCGCGCGAACCCGACACCTCGCACGGCGTGATCCTCTACCTCGAGAACCTGACCGTCAGCTTCGACGGTTTCAGGGCGATCGATGACCTGAGCCTGTACATCGACCGCGGCGAGCTGCGCTGCATCATCGGCCCGAACGGTGCCGGCAAGACCACGCTGATGGACATCGTCACCGGCAAGACCCGGCCGGACAGCGGCAGCGCCTTCTTCGGCCGTACCGTCGACCTGCTGCGGCTCTCGGAGCCGGAGATCGCCCAGGCCGGCATCGGGCGCAAGTTCCAGAAGCCGACGGTGTTCGAACAGCACACCGTGTTCGAGAACCTCGAGCTGGCGATGGCCGGCGAGCGCCGCGCCTGGCGGCTGCTGACCGCGAAGCTCAATGGCGAGCAGCATGACCGCATCGACGAGGTGCTGGACATCATCCGCCTCGGTGAGAACCGCGCGCGCCCGGCCGGGGCGTTGTCGCACGGCCAGAAACAGTGGCTGGAGATCGGCATGCTGCTGATGCAGAACCCGCTGCTGCTGCTGGTCGACGAGCCGGTCGCCGGCATGACCGGCGAGGAGATGGAACACACCGCGGAGCTGCTCAAGCACCTCGCCGGCGAGCGCTCGGTGGTGGTGGTCGAGCACGACATGGACTTCGTGCGCTCGATCGCCGAGAAGGTCACGGTGCTGCACCAGGGTGCCGTGCTCGCCGAAGGCAGCATGGACGAGGTGCAGAACGACCCACGCGTCGTGGAGGTGTACCTCGGTGAGTGACCCCCCCGTGAACGAAGCCATGCTCGATGTCACCGGCCTGAACCACTACTACGGTGAGAGCCACACGCTGCGCGACCTCGACCTCGCGGTAGCGATGGGCGAGATCACCTGCCTGATGGGTCGCAACGGCGTCGGCAAGACCACGCTGCTCGACTGCGTCATGGGCCTGCACGCGCCGCGTTCGGGGCAGATCCGCTACGCCGGCGGCGACCTGCGCCGCCAAGGCGCCGAGAAGCGCGCGAAGCTCGGCATCGGCTACGTGCCTCAGGGACGGCAGATATTCCCGCTGCTCAGCGTCGCCGAGAACCTGCAGGTTGGCCTTCCGGCACGCCGTGACAAGGTGCGCAAAGTGCCGGAGTTCCTGTTCGAGCTGTTCCCGGTGCTGAAGTCGATGCTCGGCCGGCGCGGCGGCGACCTTTCGGGTGGCCAGCAACAGCAACTCGCGATCGCCCGCGCGCTGGTGCTCGACCCGCAGCTGCTGATCCTCGACGAACCGACCGAGGGCATCCAACCCAACATCGTCCACGAGATCGGTGACCTGCTGCGCAGGCTCAACGCCGAGCACGGCCTGACGGTGTTGGTGGTCGAGCAGAAGCTGCCGTTCGCACGCCGCGTCGCCGATCGCTTCGCGATCATGGATCGCGGCAGCGTGGTCGCCGACGGCGCGATGGGCGACCTCGACGACGCGCTGGTGCGCGAATACCTGACGGTCTGAGAGCCTGTGAAAGCATCACACCACCTGCTGCGACACCCCCTGGACGCCCTTGGCGGCGTTGCGGGGACCCCCAAAATCGCTTACGTAACGCGGCTACGCGCTCGATTTTGTGCACCCCCGCGCCTTGCCAAGATCGCCCAGGGGCCGTCTCGTGACGGCGGGCGATGCTTTCACAGGCTCTGACCGTGGCCGTTGCCGCCCTCGACCTCGCGACCGACGCCGGCTGGCACGCACGCCTGGCGCTGCGTTTCGCGCCGCGCGGTCCGGCGACCCGGCTGGTGGCACGCGAACACCACGGACCGCTCGCGGTGCAGCGCACCTTCCAGGCTGCCGACGGCAGCTGCCACGCCTACCTGCTCCATCCACCCGGCGGCGTGGTCGGCGGCGACCGCCTCGAGATCGACGTCGCGGTCGAGTCCGGCGCGCACACGCTCGCCACCTCGCCCGGCGCGGCCAAGTTCTACCGCAGCGCCGGACCGCGCGCCCACCAGGCGATCCGTCTCACGGTCGACGCCGACGCACGCTTCGACTGGCTGCCGCAGGAGACCATCGTCTTCGCCGGCGCCGACGTCGCCAGTACCACCCGCGTGCGCCTCGCGGCCGACGCGCGCCACTGCGGCTGGGAGATCCTCTGCCTCGGCCGCCCAGTCAGCGGGGCGCCGTTCGATGCCGGCCGCTGGGATGCGCGCCTCGCCATCGACCGCGACGACCGCCCGCTGCTGCGCGAACGCCTAGACGTCGCCGCTGCTACACGCGACGGCCCCGCCGGGCTGCGCGGCTTCCCGGTGATCGCGACCTTCTGGGCCACGCCGGCGACGCCGGCACTGCGCGACGCGCTGCACGCCCTGCTCGCGGCGCAGGATGCCCCCGCCGGCGCGACCCTGGTCGACGGCCTGCTGGTCGTGCGCCTGCTCGGCGACTCGAGCGAACGCATCCGCCACCTGCTGCAGACCTGCTGGCAGACCTGCCGTGCCGCGCTCGACGACACGGCGCCGGCCGTGCCACGCATCTGGGCTACCTAACACAACGCTCCATCCGAGAGAACGACCATGGATCTGACCCCACGCGAAAAGGACAAGCTGCTGCTGTTCACCGCCGCGCTGCTCGCCGAGCGGCGCAAGGCGCGCGGCCTGAAGCTCAACCATCCCGAGGCGATCGCCTACATCAGCGCCGCGATCCTCGAGGGCGCGCGCGACGGGCGCAGCGTCACCGAACTGATGGACTACGGCCGCACGCTGCTGACCGCCGACGACGTCATGGAGGGCGTCGCCACGATGGTCGACGAGGTGCAGGTCGAGGCGACCTTCCCCGACGGCACCAAGCTGGTGACCGTCCACGAGCCGATCGTCTGAACGGGCTGCCGCAATGACCAAAAAAGACGAACTGATCTCCCCCGAACACACCCACGTGCTGCCGGCCGGGACCGACCCCAGCGCGCTGATCCCCGGCGAGGTGATCGCCGCCGTTGGCGAGCTCGAGCTCAACGCAGGACGCCCGACCGCGACCGTCGAGGTAAC
The DNA here is from genome assembly GCA_009937385.1 of Gammaproteobacteria bacterium. Lineage (GTDB taxonomy): Bacteria > Pseudomonadota > Gammaproteobacteria > QNFN01 > QNFN01 > QNFN01. Next base: position 4,353 of record JAACFL010000167.1, read on the forward strand.
CAACACCGGCGACCGGCCGATCCAGGTCGGTTCCCACTACCACTTCTTCGAGACCAACGGCGCGCTGGACTTCGACCGCAAGGCGGCCTACGGCTTCCGGCTCGACATCCCGGCCGGCACCGCCGTGCGCTTCGAACCGGGCCAGAGCCGCACCGTGACGCTGGTCGCCTACGCCGGTGCGCGCCGCGTGTTCGGCTTCACCGCCGCGGTGCAGGGCGCCCTGGAGGAGAGCTCGTGAGCCGCATCAGCCGCACCGCCTATGCCGAGATGTACGGCCCGACCACCGGCGACCGCGTGCGTCTCGCCGACACCGACCTGTGGCTCGAGGTCGAGGCCGACCGCACCGTCTACGGCGACGAGGTCAAGTTCGGTGGCGGCAAGGTGATCCGCGACGGCATGGGCCAGTCGCAGGCACCGGCCGCCGAGGTGGCCGACGTGGTGATCACCAACGCGCTGATCGTCGACCACTGGGGCATCGTCAAGGCCGACATCGGCATCAAGGACGGGCGCATCAGCGGCATCGGCAAGGCCGGCAACCCGGACGTGCAGCCCGGCGTCGACATCGTCGTCGGACCCGGCACCGAGGCGATCGCCGGCGAGGGGCAGATCGTCACCGCCGGCGGCATCGACGCGCACATCCACTTCATCTGCCCGCAACAGATCGACGAGGCGCTCTGCTCGGGCGTTACGACCATGCTCGGCGGCGGCACCGGGCCGGCCACCGGCACCAACGCGACCACCTGCACGCCGGGGCCGTGGAACATCCACCGCATGCTGCAGGCCGCCGACGCCTTCCCGATGAACCTCGG
>JAACFL010000168.1 GCA_009937385.1 Gammaproteobacteria bacterium
TTGGTCGCCAGCGCCTTGACGCCGACCGGCAGCTTGGCGATCTCGACGCTGTCGCGGATGCAACCGTGGATCACCAGCCCCGACCAGCCGTTGGCCGCCGCCATGCGCGCGAGGTTGTCGCCGAGCAACGCACAGCGCAGCGAGCCGCCCCCATCGACCACCAGCACGCGTCCCTCGCCGGCCTCGCCAAGCACCTCGCGCACCAGGCTGTTGTCCTCGTGGACCTTCAGCGTGACCACCGGGCCGTGGAAATCGGTGCGCCCACCAAAGTCGCGGAACAGCGGAAGCGCGACCTGCAGGTCGTCACCGTGGGTGTCGTAGAGGTCGGCGGTCAGGAAGGACATGGGATGCTCCATACGGCAGGGTCCTGGACACGATTTTTACCACGCCGGCCGAGTCAGAACACCCTCTGTGGACCCGTTCCAATGGTATAAAGGAACCCCGTTGCTGCGCTGCACCACCCGCCCGACGAATCCGTCATGATGCTCACTGCCGGTCAGAACCCCACCGCCCGCGGCATCGCCTCCGCGATCATGCAGGGCTTCGAGAAGCACTACCGCATCTTCCGCGCCTGTGCCCGTGACGCCAAGGCGCTGTTCGAGGAGGCCGACTGGCACGGCATCCACCAGCTGGTCAAGGACCGCATCCAGTTCTACGACGACCGCGTCACCGAGGTGGTCGACCAGCTGCATGGCGAATTCCATGCCGAGGAGGTCGACGACGAGACCTGGCAGCAGGTCAAGCTGATCTACATCGGGCTGCTCAACGACCACAAGCAGCCCGAGCTCGCCGAGACCTTCTTCAACTCGGTCTTCTGCCGGATCATGCACCGCACCTACTTCCACAACGACTTCATCTTCTTCCGTCCGGCCACCTCGACCGAGTACCTGGAGTCCGACCCGCCCTCGTACCGCTGCTACTACCCGCACGACCCGACGATGCACGAGCCGCTACGCCAGATGCTGCTCGATTTCGGCTGGACGCGGCCGTTCGCCGATCTCGAACGCGACATCCGCCGCGTGCGCCAGAGGGTGCTGCGCTTCCTGGGCGGCAAACGGCCAAAACCGGAGGCCAACCACCAGGTGCAGGTGCTGACCTCGCCGTTCTACCGCAACAAGGCGGCCTACGTGGTCGGCAAGGTGATCAACGGCTACCGGGAGTACCCGTTCGTGATCCCGGTACTGCACGACGAGGAGGGTCGGCTCTACCTCGACACCATCCTGCTCGAGGAGGCGTACATCAACGTGCTGTTCAGCCTCAACCGGGCCTACTTCCTGGTCGACATGGAGGTGCCGTCGGCCTATGTGCGATTCCTGAGCAGCATAATGCCGACCAAGTCGCCCGGCGATCTCTACACCATGATCGGCCTGCAGAAGCAGGGCAAGACCAGCTTCTACCGCGACCTCTATTACCACCTGCATCACTCGCGCGATAACTTCATCGTCGCGCCCGGCATCCCCGGCATGGTGATGCTGGTGTTCATGCTCCCGTCGTTCCCGTACGTGTTCAAGCTGATCAAGGACGTCATCCCGCCGCCCAAGGAGGTCGATCGCGCGACGGTCAAGGCCAAGTACCTGCTGGTCAAGCAGCACGACCGCGTCGGGCGCATGGCCGACACGCTCGAGTTCTCCGACGTCGCCCTGCCGGTCGACCGTTTCGATCCCGCGCTGCTCGAACAGCTGCGCGAGCTGGCGCCGTCACAGATCGAGGAGGAAGACGGCGAGCTGGTGATCAAGCACCTCTACGTCGAGCAGCGCATGATCCCGCTCAACCTCTACCTCGACCGCGCCACCGAGGCCGAGGCCGAGCACGCGGTGATCGAGTACGGCGACGCGATACGCGAGCTGGCCAGCGCCAACATCTTCCCTGGCGACATGCTGTGGAAGAACTTCGGCGTGACCCGCTACCACTACGTGGTGTTCTACGACTACGACGAGATCGAGTACCTGACCGACTGCAACTTCCGCCGCATCCCACCGTGCCCCTACCCGGAGATGGAGATGTCCGGCGAGGTCTGGTATCCGGTGGCGAAGAACGACATCTTCCCCGAGGAGTTCGAGACCTTCCTGCTCGGCTCCCCGCGGGTGCGCAGCCTGTTCATGAAGCACCACCCCGACCTGCTCGACGCCGACGCCTGGAAGCAGATCCAGGAGAAGGTGCACGCCGGGATCGTCGTCGACTTCTTTCCGTATCCCGAGGAGCTGCGCTTTTGCAACATCTACCGGCGTCGCGACCGGGCAGGTAACGCAGCACCTGCCGCCGCCATAGGCTAGGCCGTCGCCTGGCCCGCGGCGAGCTCGTGGACGAGTTCGCCGAGCGTGTCGACCGCGGCACACACCGCATCGTTCCAGAGCATGCCGGCGTTGAGCCGGATGAAGCGCCGGTACTTCTGGGTTGGCGAGAAGAGCGTCCCCGGCGCGATGCTGATGCCACGCCGCAGGGCGCGTTCGAAGAGCTCCATGCCGTCGACGCCTGCCGGCAACTCCACCCACAGCACGAAGCCGCCCTGCGGCCGGGTGATGCGCGTGCCCTCGGGGAATGCCTGTGCAACCCGGTAGCGCATGCGCTGCACCTGGTCGCGGTAGGCGCTGCGCAGGCGCCGCAGGTGCCGGTCGTAGCCGCCGCTGCGCAGGAACTCGGCGACCGCGAGCTGGGTCGGCGTCGCCGAGAAGCCCATGGTGCGCTTGAGCTTCAGCACCGCGTCGGTGTACCGGCCGGGGATCACCCAGCCGATGCGGAAGCCCGGCGCCAGGGTCTTGGAGAACGACGAGCAAGTCAGCACCAGGCCGTCGTCGTCGTAGCACTTGGCGATGCGCGGGCGCGCGTCGCCGAAGTGCAGATCGCCGAAGATGTCGTCCTCGATCAGGGGGATCTGGTATTCGGCCAGCATGCGCACCAGGCGCTGCTTGGCGGCATCCGGCATCAGGCTGCCGACCGGGTTGTGGAAGTTGGCCACCGTGACCACCGCGCGAACCGGATGGCGGTCGAGCTCGCGCTCGAGGGTGTCGAGGCACATGCCGGTCTCGGCGTCGGTGCAGATCTCGAGCGCCAGCATGCCGAGGCGCTCGATCATCTCGAGCACGAAGAAGTAGGCCGGCGACTCGACGGCGATCACGTCACCGGGCTTCGCCACCGCGCTGAGTGCCAGCGACAGCGCCTCGGTGCAGCCGTTGGCGATCACCACGTCGTCGGGACCCACCTCGCAGCCGAGCGCGGCGGTGCGGTAGGCGATCTGGCGACGCAGCTCGGCGTGGCCCGGTGGGAAGGTGTAGTCGATGCTGGTCAGCGACCGCTCGCCGGCGACCCGCGCCAACGCCCGGTTCAGTGCCTTGACCGGCAACAGCTCCGGTGACGGATTGGCGATGCCGAGCGGCACCACGTCCGGCTGCTTGGTCGCCGCGAGGATCGCCGCGACGGTGTCGCCGACCGCCACCGGTCGCGGCTCGCTGTACGGACGGGTCTTGCGCGGCACCTGCGGATCGGCCGCGGGTCGCGAACGAACGTAGTACCCCGACTGCGGGCGCGCCTCGATGAAGCCCTGCTCCTCGAGACGTCCATAGGCCTGCATGACGGTGGTCACGCTGACCTGCAGCTGGCGACTCAACTTGCGCAGCGACGGCACCCGGTCGCCCGGCTGCAGCGTCTGGTTGTCGATCATGGCGACCACCAGCTGACCGACCTGGTCGTAGAGAAAACGCTCTCCCACGGGATCGACAACGGCCATTGATGCCTCCGGCATGCTCATACTGTTATGGTCGTATTTTACATTTACTGTATCTGTTATTGGAACAGTTTGACGCCTAAATTAACCCTCGCCTCATCAATCAACCGAACAGGAGATCGCCATGAACACCCTCACGTGCACCCTTCACCATCCCGAGTGCGTCGAACGTGACGACCCGGTCACGATGCTGAAGAAGCGCTTGGGGAACGCGGTCACCCTTCTCGCCTGCTGGCATGCACGCAAGGTCCAGCGCCGCCAGCTGCTGGACCTCGACGCCAACCTGCTGGAGGATGTCGGCATCAGCCGCGCCGAGGCACTGGACCACGGGCAACGCCCCTTCTGGCGCGAGTGACACGCAACCCTCCGGCGGCCCCGGTCGCCGGAGGGCTCACCTCGCGCGGAGTGTCCCGATGCTGCAGCACTCACTGACGCTCTACCTGGCGACGGTCCTGATCTGGGGCTCGACGTTCTACGCCATCCGCTTCCAGCTCGGCGAGGTCGCCGTCGAGGCGTCGATCGCCTACCGCTTCCTGCTCGCCGCGCTGCTGATCCTCGCCTTCTGCGCGCTGCGCGGTCGCCGGCTGCGCTTCTCACCACGGCAGCATGCGTGGATGGCGCTGCAGGGGCTGATGCTGTTCGGCGCCAACTACGTGGTGGTCTACCACGCCACCAGCCTGCTCACCTCGGGCCTGATCGCACTGCTCTTCTCCACCATCATCTTCATGAACATCGCGCTCGCCGCGTTGTTTTTCCGGCGCCCGCTCGAGCCGCCGGTGCTGTTCGGCGCCCTGCTGGGTCTGGCCGGCATCGGTCTGGTGTTCTGGCCCGAGCTCGCCGTCCTCGACCTGTCGAGCGACGCGCTGCGCGGCATGGGCCTGGCGCTGACCGGCACGCTGATCGCGTCGATCGGCAACATGGTCGCGTTGCGCAACCAGCAGGCGGGTCTGCCGGTGGTGCAGTCCAACGGCTACGGCATGGCCTACGGGGCGCTGTTGATGGTGCTGTGGGCCGGGGTTCAAGGGGTGCCGTTCGGCTTCGACCCGGGCGCGGGCTACGTGCTGTCGCTGCTCTACCTGGCGCTGTTCGGCTCGGTGCTCGCGTTCGGCAGCTACCTGACGCTGCTCGGGCGCATCGGTCCGGGACGCGCCGCCTACGCGATGGTGCTGTTCCCGGTCGTCGCGCTGCTGCTGTCGACGCTGTTCGAGGGTTTCCGCTGGTCGCCGTCAGCGTTCGCCGGGATGCTGCTGGTGCTGGTCGGCAACGTGCTGGCGCTGGCGGTCGGACCGCGCCGGGGCGTCGCGGCTGCCCCGGCCCGACCGGCGGCCGCCGTCGAATAGCACTCACGAAACAGCTACCACAGGCTGGCGAACACCAGACAAAAAAAGGGGCCGCGCGGTGCGCGGCCCCTCGTTCAGCACAAGTGCCCGGTGA
>JAACFL010000020.1 GCA_009937385.1 Gammaproteobacteria bacterium
GCGACCGGCACCAGCGCGCCGTCGGCCAGTGCGTTGATCGCGCTGACGAAGTACGGCTGCTGTTCGGCGCGCGTGTGCAGCGCGCGCGAACCGAGGCCGACGCAGAGTGCCCCGTAGGCCTTGCCGAAGGCGATCTTCGGCCGCAGGATGCTGGCCCCGTCCTGGCACTCGAGTGCCTTCAGGCAGCCGCCGTTGTCGAGCACGGCGACGGTGAGGGGCTTGAGGCCGAGCTCGGCACCCTTGTCCAGCGCCGAGGCGATCAGGGTCTTGGCCTCGGCGAGCGAGATCACGGGATTTGCGTTAGGCATTCAGTCCTCCGTCTGGATTGCTGCGCCGCTGGCGAGCAGCGCGTCGATTTGGGTCGCATCGTAGCCCACCTCAGTGAGGACTGCGCGGGTGTGCTGCCCGAGTAGCGGTGCGGGATCTCGAACCCCGCCCGGGGTCGATGAGAACTTGACCGGCAAACCCAGGGTCTGCACTGGACCGGCGACAGGATGTTCCAAATCGACGACCATGTCTCGGGCCATCGCCTGCGGATCCTGTTGCATCTGGCGGATGGTGAGCACGGGTCCGGCGGGCAGACCGCCCTGCTCCATCCGCGCCAGCCAGTCCGCGGTGGTGCGGGTCTTGAATACGGCGTTCAGACACTCTTCCAGCGCGTGCCGGTGCTCCATTCTCTGGCGGTTGTCGCTGAATCGGGGGTCTTCACCGAGCTCCAGGGCACCGGTGATTTCGAGCAGGCGCAGCCAGTTGGTCTGGTTCGCCGCACCCACGTTGATCCAGCCGTCGCGGGTCTCGAAGGCCTGGTAGGGCGCGTTCAGCGGGTGCGCACTGCCCATCGGACCGGGCGAGACGCCGGTGGCAAAGGCGATCGCCGACTGCCAGTAGGTGTGGATGATGCCGGCCTCGAACAGGCTGGTGTCAACCTTCTGCCCCTGCCCGGTCTGCAGGCGGTGGGCGTAAGCGGCGGATACACCCATCGCGGCGAGCAGGCCAGCCGTGATGTCGGTCAACGGGGCTCCGACCTTGACCGGCGGCCGTCCTTCGTCCTCGCCGGTGATCGACATCAGCCCGGACATGCCCTGCGCGATCAGATCGAAGCCCGCGCGCTGTGCGTACGGGCCACTGCGCCCAAAACCGGAGATCTCGGCGTAGATCAGCCCAGGGTTGCTCTCGCGCAGGGTGTCGTAGCCGAGGCCCATCTTCTCCATGGTGCCGAGTCGGTAATTCTCGATCAGCACATCGGCTCCATCGACCAGGCGGCGAAGTGCCGCGCGCCCGTCCTCATCGCGCAGGTTGAGGACGATGCCGCGCTTGTTCCGGTTCATCATCATGTAGGCGGCCGATTCCCCGTGGATGTCCGGGGGCAGCATGCGGCGCGTGTCGTCGCCGGCCGGCTTCTCGACCTTGATCACGTCGGCACCCATGTCGGCCAGCATCAGCCCACAGACTGGCCCGGACATGATGTGGCCAAGCTCGATGACCCGGCATCCCTCCAGTGGACCGGGCATCGCGGTCAGCGCCCCTGCCAGGTGGGCTTGCGCTTCGCCAGGAACGCCTCGAGTCCCTCGCGAAAGTCGGCGCTGGTGTAGCAGAGCTCGACCAGGTCCGCATCGTCGACCCGTTCGGCATGCTGCAGGCGACGCAGCGCCTCCTTGGTCGCACGCAGGGTCAGTGGGGCCTGCTCACGCAGTGTGTCAAACAGGTCTTCGAGATGCGCATCCAGCGCAGCACTGTCGTCGACCACGGTCGTCACCAGGCCGGCCTGCAATGCCTGCTCGGCGGACAGCAATGCGCTGGTGAAGATCATCTCCCGGACCCTGCCCGCCCCAATCAGCGCCGCGAGTCGCCGCAGGTTGGCGGCAGAGAGGCAGTTGCCGAGCGTGCGCGCGATTGGAAAGCCGAACCGCGCATCGCGGGACGCCACACGCAGATCGCAGGCCGCGGCGATCGCCGCGCCGCCACCGGTGCAGGCGCCACGAATCGCCGCGACGGTCGGCATCGGCACACGCTCCAGTGCATCGAGCACCCCCTCGATGCGTGTCTCGTAGGCCAGCGCGTCGTCGGCGCTGTGCAGTTCGCGGAACTGGTTGATGTCAGTCCCGGCCGCAAAGGCCTTGTCTCCCGCACCGGTGATCACCAGGCCGCGCAGCGTCGGCTCCCGCGTCTGCGCCTCGCAGATCGCACGCAGCCCGTCGTACATGGTGTAGGTCAGGGCGTTGCGTGCCTGCGGCCGATTGAGGGTCAGCGTCCCGACCTCGTCGTCGACCCGGAACAGAATCTCGGCATCGGCACCTGCGGTGGTCTCGTCCATCATCGCTACCTGTAGAAATATTCAACCAGGAACATCGGGATCGACGGCACATAGGTACAGATCATCAGCACCGTGAGCAGCACGGCGACGAAGTAGATGTTCACCTTGGTCACGTCCCAGATGTTTGCGCGGGCGATCGAGCAGGCCGTGATCAGTACGCTGGCGACCGGCGGCGTCTGCTGGCCGATGGCCAGGTTCAGGGTGACCACCAGGCCGAAGTGCACCGGGTCGATGCCCACCTGTTGGATCAGCGGGATGACGATCGGCACCACCAGGATGATCGCGGCCGCGGAATGCAGGAAAAAACCGATGATCAGGAAGAAGAAGTTCAGGATCAGCAGGATCAGGTACTTGCTCTCGGTGATGCTGAGGATCGTGCTGGCAAGCTCCTGCGGCACCTGGGCACGGGTCAGGAAGCCACCCATAAGTACCGAGGCCGCGACCAGGATCATCACCACGGCGGTCTGCATGCCACCGTCGAGCATCGCGCGCTTGAGGTAGCGCAAGTCGAGTTCGCGATACCAGAGCCCGATCAGCAGCGCCGCGAGCACGGCCAGGCCCGCCGCCTCGGTGGCGGTCACAAAGCCGCCGAAGATTCCGCCGAGGATGATCACCGGCAGTAGGAACGTCGGCAGCGCCTCGATAAAGGTGGCCTTCACGTGAGCGAAGTTGAAGGCCTCCTCGACCGGCAGGTTGTAGCGGCGCGCGAAGATGTAGGCGACCAGCATCAGCCCGGCGGCCCCGAGCAGGCCCGGCACCAGGCCGGCGACGAACAGCTGCTCAACGCTGGTGTTGGCCGAGGTGGCGTAGAGGATCATCGGGATCGACGGCGGGATGATGATCGCCAGCGAGGCCGACGACGAAGTGACCGCGGCGGCCATCGGCGCCGAGTAACCGCGTTTCTTCATCTGCGGGATCATGATCGATCCCATCGCGGCGACGTCGGCGACCGCCGAGCCGGAAATCTCGGCGAAGAACAGCGACACGCCGATGTTGACCATCGCCAATCCACCACGCACGAAGCCGATCAGCGCGCTAATGAAATTGATCAGGCGATCGGTGATGCCGCCGGCGTTCATGATCGCGCCGGCAAGTACGAACATCGGGATCGCGATCAGCGAAAACTTGGTCGAGCCGTCGTACATATCCAGCGCGACGGTCACCAGGCTCGACAGCCCCTCGGTGGCGAGCAGGCCGAGCATGCCAGAGACCGCCAGCGCCACGGCGATCGGAACGTTCAGGCAGATCAGCGCGACCAGCACCAGAAACATCAGCAGGATGAGCATTGCTCAGCCCTCCCGCTCGACGACGATTTCGGGGTGATCAAGCGAGATGCCCCGCGCCACTAGCCTGGCGTAGTCGGGCAGGCTGAGCAGCTCGGCGACGATGAACAGCACCGCACCGATCGGGATCACCGATTGGGTCAGCTGAATCGGCACCCAGGTCAGCGACACCAGGTACTCCCCCTCCAGCACGTCGAGGACCAGCATCCCGGTGTAGGCCATCACACCGAAAAAGCCGAGCACCACGATCTCCGCGAGCACCACCGCGCCGAGTCGCAGGTTCAGCGGCAACGACAGCAGCACGCTGTCGAAGCCGATATGGCGACGGCGCAGCGCGGCGAGCGCCGAGCCGTAGTAGGTCACCCACGAGAGCAGGATGGCCGCGACCTCGTCGTACCACGAGAGCGAATCGCCCGCGAGCCGGAATCCGACCGCGACGACCACCACGACGGTCAGTGCGACCATCAGCAGGATGGTCGCCCACTCGAGCAGCCAGCCCAGGAACTGCGAGACTTTCTTGATGGCTAGGACTCCACTCCGCGCCCACACCGGCCGCTGTTGGGTACGGCAGGTTGGTCAGCGCACCCGGCGGGACGGCCACCGCGCCAGCCCGGTAATACCCGGACTGACGCGGTGTGTGCCAGCGGCGTGCGCACGTGCCGGACAGGCCCGGCGCTTGCCGTTACTTGCCGAGGTCGAGGACCATCTTGATCAGCTTGCCGCCGCCGTCGACGCTGCTCGCGAACTCGTCGTAGATCGGCTTGGAGGCCGCGATGAACGCATCCTTGTCGGCGTTGTTGACCTGGATGCCACCGGCCTGCAGCTCGGCGAGGAGGTCGGTCTCGAGCTTGGCGGCCAGGGCATAGACGTAGGCCTGCATCTCACGCGCAGTGGTGGTCACGATCGCCTGAACGTCGGCCGGCAGCTTGGAGAAGTGATCTTCGGAGACCACGACGTAGCCCGGGGTATAGACGTGCCCGGTGATCGAGAGGTACTTCTGCACCTCCTGGAACTTGGCCGAGGCGATCTGCGCATAGGGGTTTTCCTGGCCGTCGATGACCCCGGTCTTGAGCGCGGTGAACACCTCGGAGAAGGCCATCGGCGACGGGTTGGCGCCGTAGGACTTGAACATCTTCACGCGCCAGGCGCCCTTCGGCGTACGCAGCTTGATGCCGGAGAGATCCTCGGGCTTGTTGATCGGACGCAAATTGTTGGTGATGTGGCGGAAACCGTTCTCCCACAGCGCCAGGATGCGGTAGCCCTTGGACTGCGCGGCGGGCTGCAGCACGCTGTCCATCAGCGCGTCCTCGACGCGGTTCATGTGCTCACGGTCCTTGATGATGTAGGGCATCTCGAACACGCCGAACTCGTCGGAGACCGACGACATGACCGACGACGGCAGCGAGAAGGTGACCTGGCCGAGCTTGATCTTCTGCAGCAGCTCCTTGTCCTTGCCGAGCTGCGAGGAGCCAAACACCTGCACCTCGCCCTTGTCGCCAAGGCGCGCATTGGCCCGCTTGGCGAACTCGTTGGCGCACATGTCGAACAGCGAGCCGGGCTTGCCCACGTGGCCGAACTTCATGACCACCTTCTCGGCATGCGCGGGAAACGAAACACAGGCCGCCAGCATCAGGCCTGTAAGAATCCGGGTTGCTTTCATCTCAATCTCCTTCGGTTGCTTTTTGTGTCATTGCAATTGCATCAGCGCAAGTGCTTATCAGCGACGCCACCGCGACGTCACCCGACGGTTATATGCCGCCTTCATCATCCAGACCGTACCCCTTGTCATCAGGGCAACGCAGGGCATCTCACCCTGCTTCCGCCCACCTCTGGTTAGTCCACCTTGCCGTCCAGGCAGTCCATGGCCGCCTGGACGCCGCCGGGCCGATACGGCACGCCGGCCTTGTGCAGCCCCATCTCGACACCGCACAGCGTGCCGAGCAGCGTCAGGTCGTTGAAGTCGCCCAGGTGACCGATCCGGAAGATCTTGCCGGCCACCTCGCCCAGCCCGCTGCCGAGCGACATGTCGTAGTTCTCGAGCACGACCTTGCGGTAGGCATCGGCGTCGTGCCCCTCGGGCATGCACACCGCGGTCAACGAGCTCGAGTAGTGCTCCGGCACCCGGCACAGGATCTCGAGATCCCAGGCACGCACCGCGCACCGGGTCGCCTCGGCGTGGCGGTCGTGACGCGCGAAGACCTGCGCGAGGCCCTCCTCCTCGAGCATCGTGAGCGCCTCGTCGAGACCGTAGAGCAGGTTGGTCGCCGGGGTGTACGGGAACATGCCGCTGGCGTTGGCCTTGCGCATCGGCTCCCACGACCAGTACGAGCACGGCGTCGATGCACTCGCGGCGCTTGCCAGCGCCTTTTCGCTGACCGCGTTGAACGACAGCCCGGGCGGCAGCATCAGCCCCTTCTGGCTTCCCGCGATCGTCACGTCGACACCCCACGCGTCGTGGCGGTAGTCGATCGAGGCCAGAGAGGAGATCGTGTCGACCATCAGCAGGGCTGGGTGTCCCGCGGCATCCAGTGCAGCACGAACCGCGGGGATGTCGCTGACGCAGCCGGTCGAGGTTTCGTTGTGCACCACGCACACCGCCTTGATCCGGTGCCCGCTGTCGGCCTCGAGGCGCGTACGGATGGCCTCGGGGTCAGCGCCGCTGCGCCAATCACCGGGAATCACCTCGGGTGCGAATCCGCAGCGCTCGGCGAGCTCGCTCCACAGCCGCGCGAACTGGCCCGTCTCGTACATCAGTACCGCGTCACCGGGCGACAGCGTGTTGACCAGTGCCGCTTCCCAGGCCCCGGTGCCCGAGGCTGGGTAGATGATCACCTCACCCTGCGTACCGAACACGGGACGGATGCGTTCGAGGACCCGCCGACCCAGCGCGGCGAACCCGGGCCCGCGGTGGTCGATGGTCGGGCGGTCCATCGCACGCAGGATGCGGTCGGGCACGTTGGTCGGACCGGGTATCTGCAGGAAGTGCCTTCCAGCCATGACGGTGATCCCCTTGGTGCGGTAAGGCGGCGAAAACCGGGCATCGACCCGACCCCACCGCGTCTCCCATTCCGGCCTTGGTGTCGACCGCGAGGTGTCGACTGGCGCTGCACGCGTTGCCTGGCCGGCGATTTTCGAATAACTTATATTGTATACAATATACAAGTCAACAGAGCCGATGCCCTCCATCGATCCCGCCCTCGAACAGCGCCTGCGCACCTCCATCCGGGGTGAAGTGCTGTGCGACACCTTCAGCCGCGGCCGCTACGCGACCGACGCCTCGGTCTACCAGATGTTCCCGCTCGGCGTGGTGATTCCGGCCAGCACCGAAGACGTGCTGGCGACCCTGGAGATCGCTCGCGAGGCCGGCGTGCCGGTGCTGCCGCGCGGTGGCGGCACCTCGCAGGTCGGACAGACCGTCAACGAGGCGCTGGTCATCGACGTCTCCAAGCACCTCAACCGACTCGTGGAGTTCGACGCCGAGGCCGGCACCGCCGTGGTCGAACCCGGGATGGTGCTCGACCAGCTCAACGCACAGCTCGCCGCGCACGGGCTCTGGTACCCGGTCGACGTCTCGACCTCGTCGCGCGCCACCCTCGGTGGGATGGCCGCGAACAACTCCTGCGGATCGCGCTCGATCCGTTACCGCACGATGCGCGACAACGTGCAGGCGATCGACGCCATCCTGGCCGACGGGACGCGTGCGCACTTCGGGCCGCTGGAGACAAGCCGTGACGTTCCTGCGGGCCTGGCCGACTTTCTGACCGGGCTCGGCGCGCAGGAAGCGGACGAGATCCGCCTGCGCTTTCCCGACCTGATGCGTCGTGTCGGCGGCTACAATATCGACGCGCTTCTGCCCGATGGAGAGCGCAACCTCGCGCACCTGCTGGTCGGCTCGGAAGGAACGCTGGCCTACAGCGAGCGGCTCCACCTGCGCCTCTCTCCACTGCTGCGCAACCGGGCGCTGGGCATCTGCCACTTCCCAACCTTCTACGCTGCGATGGAGGCCCCGCAGCACATCGTCGGGCTCGGGCCGACCGCGGTGGAACTGGTCGACCGCACGATGATCGATCTGGCCCGCGACATAGCGATCTTCCAGCCGGTGGTGCAACAGATGGTCCGCGGCGAGCCGGGGGCCCTGTTGCTGGTCGAATTCGCCGAACCCGACCAGGCCGAGAACCTGCGGCGGCTCGCCGACCTGAACACGCTGATGGGGGATCTGGGTTACGCCTGGGATGCCCCGGCCAATGCCCGCGGAGGCGTCATCGAAGCCGTCGACCCTGCCCAGCAGAAAGCGATCTGGGAGGTACGCAAGCAGGGCCTGAACATCATGATGTCGATGAAGTCCGACGGCAAACCGGTCTCGTTCGTCGAGGACTGCGCGGTTCGCCTCGAGGACCTGGCCGAGTACACGCGCCGGCTGACCGAGATCTTCCATAAGCACGGCACCGACGGGACCTGGTATGCCCACGCCTCGGTCGGCACGCTGCATGTGCGCCCGGTACTCAACCTCAAGCTCGATGGCGACGTCCGCGCCATGCGTGCCATCGCCGAAGAGGCCTTCGAGATGGTGCGCGAGTACCGCGGCTCGCACTCCGGAGAACACGGCGACGGCATCGCCCGCTCCGAATTCCATCGCGACATGTTCGGCGAACGCATGGTCCGCAACTTCGAGGCGGTCAAGGACCGCTTCGATCCGGCCGGCCTGCTCAACCCCGGCAAGATCGTGCGCGCGCCCAAGCTCGACGATCGCGAGCTGTTCCGCTACCCCCCGGGATACCACGTCCCCGAACTGGAGACGGCGCTGGATTGGTCCGGTTGGACCGGTGCCGGTGGCGGCTTCCAGGGCGCGGTCGAGATGTGCAACAACAACGGTGCATGCCGCAAGCTCGGCGACGGCGCGATGTGCCCCTCCTACCGGGTGACGCGCAACGAGCGTGACCTGGTGCGCGGGCGCGCCAACACGCTGCGCCTGGCACTCTCGGGCCAACTCGGGCCACACGCGCTGACCTCCGACCAGATGCACGAAACGCTGCAGCTCTGCGTCTCGTGTAAGGCGTGCCGCCGTGAATGCCCAACCGGCGTCGACATGGCCCGGATGAAAATCGAGGTGCTCGCTGCACGTGCCAAACGTCACGGGATCGGACTGCACGAACGACTGATCGCGTGGCTGCCGCGATATGCGCCCTGGCTCAGCCGCCTGCCGTGGCTGGGCAACGCTCGGGACCGGGTGCCGGGTCTCGCCGCACTCGGCGAACGCCTGGCGAACTTCAGCGCCCGGCGCAGCCTGCCGCGCTGGCGCCGCGACCGCTTTCGCGACGACGAGCCGAAACGCCGGGACGGCCAACCGGTCGTGCTGCTCGCCGACACCTTCAACCGCCACTTCGAGCCGGAGAACCTGCGCGCCACCGTCGCGGTGCTTGAGGCCGCCGGTTACCGGGTCATTGTCGCGGCAGGCACCGACAGCGGTCGGCCGCTCTGCTGTGGACGCACCTTCCTCGCGGCCGGCCTGGTCGACGAAGCGCGCGCCGAGGCGCAGCGCCTGCTCGACGCGGTCAGCCCCTGGCTGGAGGCCGGCGTACCGGTCATCGGGTTGGAGCCCTCCTGCCTGCTGACCCTGCGTGACGAGTTCCCGGCCATGCTTCCCGGGGAGGCGACCGCCACGCTGGCCCGCAGCAGCTTCCTGCTCGAGGAGTTCCTCGCCCGCGAGGCCGACGAGGGACGCCTCGAGCTGCCTCTCAAGCCACTGCAGCGCAAGGTCTGGCTGCACGGGCACTGCCATCAGAAGGCGTTCAATGTCATGAGCAGTGTCGACACGGTGCTCGGGATGATCCCTGGCCTCGAGGTCGAAACCATCGCCTCGTCGTGCTGCGGCATGGCTGGAAATTTCGGCTACCACCGCGACACCTACGAGGTCTCGGTCGCGATGGGCGAGCTCTCGCTGCTTCCCGCAGTACGCGCAGCCGACCCCAACGACCTGATCGTGGCCGACGGGGCCTCGTGCCGGCATCAGGTTGGCGATGGCACCGGCCGTGCGCCACTGCATGTCGCGCAGGTCCTGCAAATGGCGCTTGAGGAATGACCGCGAACGACCAGCCAATCGAACGTCGCCCGCTCCATCACACGCTGGTCGAGCGGCTGCGCGCGATGATCAATGCAGGCGAACTGGCAGCTGGAGAACGGATCCCCGAGCAGGCGCTCTGCGAACGCTTCAACGTGTCACGCACACCACTGCGCGAAGCACTGAGAGTGCTTTCGGCCGATGGCTACGTGGAGCTGAGACCCAATCGTGGGGCGGCGGTGGCACGCCTCACGCTGCAGGACCTCGAAGACGTCTTCCCGGTCATGGCCAGCCTCGAAGCGCTGTCTGGCGAACTGGCCTGCGCGCGCATCACCGACGCCGAGATCGCGTCGATCACGCGACTCCACGAGGAGATGGTCAGCCACCACCACGCGCACAATCTTTCAGACTATTTCCGGCTCAACCAGGCCATCCACGAGGCTGTCCTCGAGGCCTCGCGCAACCCGGCGTTGATCAGCACCCACCACGGCCTCGCCGGGCGCATCACGCGGGCGCGCTACATGGCCAACATGTCACAGGAGCGCTGGGACCGCGCGATGCACGAGCACGAACTGATCCTCGAAGCCTTGACCGCGCGACGCAAGGCGCGGCTCGCGAAAATCCTGCGTGACCACGTGATGAGCAAGCTCGAGACCGTCAAGATCGCACTCGCTGAAAGCGACGCCGAAGTTCCAGTAGGATAACGAATCCGCCTATCGTCCAAAGGACGCTTAGCCACGGATGAAATTCACACCATCAGTGACGACATCCGAATCGACTGTGACCGGAACAGACCATGGTGACGCTGAAAATCGGCAGCATCCCGATCTAGCGTGAGACTGAGAATATGCTGAACAAAACAATATCGATTCGACTCAATCTCCTCGCCTACTTCATTTTGGTCGTTTCCCTCGTCGCTGGAACACTGATTGCTGTCGAGTACTACTACAGCAACAAACTCGCTCACTCCGCTGCCCAGGACAGCTTCCGGCTGGTCGCTAAAAACCTGAGCACCTACATCAACGAACAGACAGACCAGCACGATCAGGCCCTCACCCTGCTTGGTGCAGAGGCACAGCTCATCAACGAAGACATCAGTGCGGAGCATCCACTTGCTCGCAGCATGATGACGACCTTGATGAAAAAATCACCGGGGATCTTCGCGACGTACATCGGCAGGAACAACGACGATTTCTACCAGATCATCAACGTCGAGAGCGACCCATTGGTGCGCATCGAGTATCGGCTCGACGACGACATACGCTGGCTGGAAATTCGCATCTCTGGCGAGGGCGAAGGCCGTAAAAGCGTCGTTCGCCAACTCGATCAAGCGCTCAACATCGTCAAGACCGAAGAGTCACAGACAACCTACAGACCCACGATCCGCCCCTGGTACCTTCAGGCAGGATTCAGCGACACGACCGTTCAGACGGAGCCCTACTGGTTCAACGAGATTAACGGCTCGGGCATCACCCTTGCCCAAAAACTAACCCACAGCGACGGAGTTATCGCGGTTGATTTGACCATGAACTCGTACAGCGATTTTCTTCGCAGCCAGCTGCCGGAAAACATTCAAGAAGTGATGTTGTTCGACCGCCATGGGAAAAAATACGCCTCTTCCAGGAAGATCGTCACTACGGAACGAAAAGCTCTCGATTTCAGTGCAACCCAGCCGATCTCACTAACCGAACAGGAACGCGCGTTCCTGGCTGCCAATCCGCAGATCACCATCACCAATGAAACTGACTGGCCACCCTATGATTTCGCGGAACATGGGGAGCCCACCGGTTATTCAATCGATCTGATCAAACTGATCGCAGCCAAGACTGGGATCAATTTCAAGTTCATAAACGGGCTGAGCTGGTCGCAACTGATCACACTGTTCAAGCAGGGCAAGATCGATGTACTGCAGAGTGCCTACTTCGAGCAAGAGCGCACCCAGTTCGGCATCTACACAGAGCCGATGTACGGCATCAAGAACCAGCTGATCGTTCCGAGCAGCTCAGAAATCAACACCCTAAATGACCTGGAAGGCAAAAAAGTCGCCATTGTCGAGGGCTGGTCGACCGTGGACTTTCTCAAGAAGAACCACCCGGGCATAGAAGTCGTGACCTACCCGACACCGATCGAGACCTACGTTGCAGTCAGCTTTGGCGAGGCGGAAGCAACCATCGACACCGAGCTTGCAATGGCCTACTACGCCAAGATGCTGAACCTGAGCAACCTGAGTGCTGCGAGCTGGGTATCCGACTTTGATGGCGGACAACCCCGCGGACTGCACATGCTTGTACAGAAAGACAAGCAGATTCTGCGGGAGATCCTAGACAAGGCTCTTGAGAGCATTACTGAAGAAGAACGTCAGTTGATCGATCGGCGCTGGCTCAGAACAGACCAGGAGGCGCTTGGCGAAGACAGCATCCCGACACAGATGCTTCTCAACGCGATCCTCGAAACCGATGATCTGGCCGAGTTCAGCAAAGCGAACACCAATGGCACACCCGATAGCTACTTCGGCTTCAGCACGCTGTTCGACGAAGAAAACAACAACGCACACATTGGCATCATCGCGACGGTCGACCGCATGGTCGGTCCCTACATGGAGCAGGTCCGGATCAGCCTGTACGCCGCGATCGTGGTGCTGCTGTTTGCATTCATGCTGGTCATGTGGGTCACCTCACGCATCCTGAGACCCATTCATGCACTGATGCATGAAAACGACAAGGTCGGTCAACGTCGCTTCAGCGAAGTGAAGCTGATCGAATCACGCATCACCGAATTCTCCCAGCTCTCTCAGTCGCTGATCGACATGTCCGACAGCATCAGACAGTACGAAAAGAGTCAGGAAGAGCTCATGGAGGCTCTCATCCAGCTGATTGCCGATGCAATCGATGCCAAGTCGCCCTACACCGGTGGCCACTGCATCCGCGTCCCGACCATTGCCATACAGCTCGCCGAAGAGGCGGCCAAAGAATCCACCGGACCGTTCGCCGACTTTCGCTTCGATGATGAGGACGCGGTACGCGAGTTCCGCATAGGCGCCTGGTTGCACGATTGTGGGAAGGTCATCACACCCGAGCATGTGGTCGACAAGGCGACCAAGCTGGAAACCATCTACAACCGAATCCATGAAATCCGTACGCGCTTTGAGGTCCTATGGCGCGATGCGGAAATCACCGCGCTCAAAAAACGCCTCGATGGGGAAGAGCCTCAACAGGTCGAAGCGTGGCTGAACAACGAACAGCAACGCTTGCAGGACGACTACGCCTTCCTCGCCGAGTGCAATATCGGCGGCGAATTCATGAGCGACGAGATGCAGGAGCGCATACGCGCTCTCGCCGATCAGCGTTGGCAGCGCCACTTCAGCAAGCTGATCGGACTGTCACAAGACGAGGAAAAAAGACTCGTTGAAGATGACCTGAATGAGCAGCTCCCAATCGAGGAAAAACTACTCGACGATAAACCCGAGCACGTCATTCCACGTGTCGACTTCGACCACGAGGCTTATGAAGCGCAGGGTTTCAAGGTGCCCGTGCCGGATAACCTGTTTAACAAAGGCGAGGTCTATAACCTGTGCATCAAGCGCGGAACGCTCACAGAAGAGGAGCGCTACAAGATCAACGAGCACGTGATCATGACCATCCGCATGCTCGAGCAGTTGCCATTGCCTGAAAACCTCAGCCAGGTCCCCGAATACGCGGGCACGCACCACGAGACACTGATCGGTACCGGCTACCCACGCAAGCGCACCAAGGATGAATTGTCGATCCCGGCAAGAATCATGGCCCTGGCCGATGTGTTCGAGGCATTAACCGCAACCGACCGACCCTACAAAAAAGGCAAAAAGATCACGGAAGCGATGAAGATCCTCAGCTTCATGGTGAAGGACCAGCACATCGACGGCGATGTCTTCGAACTCTTCCTTAGGTCCGGAATCTACCTGGATTATTGCGAAAAGTTCCTGGAACCCGAGCAGATCGATGAAATCAACATTGAGGACTACCTGTAGGTCTGCGACATGAAAGCCATCGGATACCTCAAATCGCTACCAATCGACCATCCCGAATCGCTTATCGACATCGAGCTCGAACGGCCAATACCGGCTGGGCATGACCTGCTTGTCGCGGTACGCGCCGTCTCTGTCAACCCGGTCGACACCAAGATGCGCATGCGCGCCGCAGGTGAAAATGGCCAGCACCGCATCCTCGGCTGGGACGCAGTAGGCGAGGTGGTCGCTGTGGGTGACGAGTCCACTACTTGCCGGGTTGGTGACCGGGTCTGGTACGCCGGCGATCTATCCCGCCCAGGCAGCAATGCCGAGTACCAGTTGGTCGATGAACGGATCGTCGGCCGGGCGCCCAGCAGCCTGAAGGATGCCGAGGCGGCTGCGATGCCCCTCACCTCAATCACCGCCTGGGAGTTGCTGTTCGATCGGCTCAAAATTCCTCACAGGGACGATGCTGATGGAAGCATGCCACGCCGGTTGCTGATCGTCGGTGCCGCTGGCGGCGTAGGCTCTATTCTTGTGCAACTCGCCAAACAGCTGACCGATGCCACGGTCATCGGGACGGCTTCACGCCCCGAGACTCGGGAGTGGGTGCTGAGCCTCGGCGCAGACCATGTGATCGATCACCGCCAGCCACTGCACGATGAGCTCGGACGGATCGGGATCGATGACGTGACCCAGGCAATCAGCCTGACGCACACCGACGACCACTTCGACAGTCTTGCCGAAGCGCTCGCGCCCCAGGGCCAACTGGCACTGATCGACGATCCCGAAACGTTGCTCGACATTCGCAAGCTCAAACGCAAGTCGATTTCGCTGCACTGGGAGTTCATGTTCACCCGCTCAATGTTCCAGACCGACGATCTGGAAAAACAGCGCGGGCTTCTCAATGCGATCGCCGACATGATCGATGCCGGATCGCTGCGCACCACATTTGGCGCGCATTACGGAACCATCAATGCCGAGAACCTGCGCCGCGCCCATCGTGATATCGAAACAGGTCGGTCAATCGGGAAAGTCGTTCTCGAAGGATTTACGAAATAAATCCGACCCGACCCATCAGTTCATAAACTGCTAGTCCGAACGGACATCAACGGCCAGGCTGCACCGTGCCATGGCGAACCGAAGGGTTTTTATTAGATCCCCCGTTACCGCCAGATACAGGTCCACGGAAGACTTACGATGGGGCGCTGCCTGGAGCGTCACCTTCTCTCCGGATTTCCATTGCATGGGCGGACCAGAAAGAGCGCGTCCGAATCACGGACTCGCTGGCTTTGGTTAGGTGGCCGTTTTTCCGCCGAGCGTTGATAAATCCGGTTCTGAAGTTGCCGAATCGATTTAAAGACGACCTACATCCACACAACCCCACGCCGATCAGGCAACCCCTAACCTGCCAAGAATTACGGGAAAGAACCGCAACGTCATTACATCCCGACTTGGTAAGATCACGCCCAGCTCAACCGCCCGTTCGAAAGGCCCCACGATGAAAGCCGTCCTGTACGAATCCTTCGAGGAAGCCCCCAAGGTGGTCTCGGTCGAGGACCCCACACCGCCCGCGCATGGCGTCGTGGTGAAGGTCGAGGCGACGGGGGTCTGTCGCAGCGACTGGCACGGCTGGATGGGTCATGACCCAGACATCACGCTGCCCCACGTCCCCGGCCATGAACTCGCCGGCACCGTTGTGGCCGTCGGCGCCGAGGTGGCGAACTGGAGTGCCGGCGACAGGGTCACCGTGCCCTTCGTGGGTGGCTGCGGCCACTGCCCCGAATGCCACGCCGGGCATCAGCAGGTCTGCGAACAGCAGTTCCAGCCAGGCTTCACGCATTGGGGCTCGTTCGCGGAATATGTCGCCATCCATTTCGCCGATCTGAACCTCGTCGCCCTGCCCGAGACCATGGATTTCGCCACCGCCGCGAGTCTCGGCTGCCGGTTCGCCACCTCGTTCCGCGCGGTGGTGGACCAGGGCAAGGCCGGCGCCGGCCAGTGGGTCGCGGTGCACGGCTGCGGCGGCGTGGGCCTGTCGGCGGTGATGATTGCCAGCGCGGTTGGCGCAAACGTGGTGGGCATCGACATCACCGAAGACAAACTGGCCCTGGCCCGAGAACTCGGCGCCACCGCGACGGTAAACAGCACGCATGTGGCGGATGTCCCCGAAGCGGTGATGGAGATCACTCAGGGCGGCGCACATGTGTCGATCGACGCACTCGGTCATCCCGCCACCTGTTTCAATTCGGTCGCCAACCTGCGGCGACGGGGCAAGCACGTGCAGGTGGGCCTGATGCTGGCCGATCACGCCACGCCCCAGGTGCCGATGGCCAGGATCATCGGCTGGGAACTCGAGATACTCGGCAGCCACGGCATGCAGGCCCACCGTTACGGCGCGATGCTGGACATGGTGCAGTCGGGCAAGCTCGACCCTGCGCGTCTGGTAGGAGAACAGATCAGCCTGGCCGACGCGCCGCAGGCGCTGATGGCCATGAACACCTTCCAGGCGCTCGGCGCCACCGTCATCACCCGGTTCTGAGACACCGATGCGCTGTTCTTCACGCGTATTTCATCGAGCCTTCCTTGAGATGAAGATGGGAATCATCGAGACCGTGGCAGCGACGGGAAGATCGGACGAACGTTAGGAAAGACGATGTTCGAAAAGGTGAAAGAATATGCCGTCGACCCGATCATGATCGGCGCTGACCTCTTCGCGCAGGACCCACGCGAAGACAAGCTGAACCTGACCGTTGGGGTCTACGAGGACGAGAACGGCAACACCCCGATCCTCGAGGCCGTGAAAACCGCCGAGCGGCGCCTGGCCGATACCCAGGGAACCAAGGCCTACACCGCGCTGACCGGAGATGTGGAGTACTGCACCACGCTGGGCGAGACGATCTTCGGCGCCGACGTCTACGCCGCGAGTGGCTGCGTGGCGGCACAGACCGCGGGCGGCGCGGTGGCACTGCGCCTCATGGCCGATCTCGTCGCACAGATGCCGACCAGGCCGACCGTCTGGCTGCAGACCCCCACCTACGGCAACTACATCCCGATCCTGATGGCGGCAGGCGCCAACTGGCGCGCGGTGCCCTACTACAACCGCGCGCAAGCCGAGATCGAGTTCGAACAGATGCTGGATGGTCTTGCCGAGGCGAAGCCCGGGGATCTGTTCCTCTTTCAGGGCGTCTGTAACAACCCCACCGGGGCCGACATGTCGCCCGAACAGATCGCCACCCTGCTGAACCGGCTGGAGACGCAAGGGGTGGTGCCCTGGCTCGATCTCGCCTACCTCGGATTCGCGCAAGGGTGGGAGGCGGATTGCATGGCGGCCAGGCAGATCGTCGACCGTTTCCCCGAATGCGTCGTCTGCATCACGCTCTCGAAGTCCTTCGGCATCTATCGCGACCGGGCGGGCGCGCTCTTCGTCAAGACGCGAGCCGCGGACCGCGGCCGCATGGAGCGTGCGCTGACGGCAATCATACGGTCCAGCACGTCCCATGCCCCGGATCACGGGCCGTCCGTGGTGCGCACGATCCTGCAGGACGCTGTGCTCAAGGCCCAGTGGCTGCGGGATCTCGACAAGATGCGCAGACGCGTCGCGGGCATTCGGCAGGAGATCGTGGCCATCGAGCAGCGCGATTTCCGGAGTGACGCGCTCGCCTTCCTCGGGAGGCAGTCCGGCATGTTCTCGCTTTTACCGCTGAGCGAGATCCAGGAAACCGCCCTGACCCGCGACCACGGGATCCACGTCGTCAAAGGCGGCCGCGTGAACGTCGCCCGGCTGCGGGGCGCAGACATCTCAACGCTGGTCGGAGCCTTTCACAGGGTCACACAGTGCAACGACCGGTCCTGATCCTGCGCGCTCTTCCTACGCAGGCGGGCTGCTGATCAGGTATTTTCCGTCGTCTTCAGGTCGAGGCCCGAAAAGACTTCGGGCAGCATGGCTCATGCCGTGCCGTAGACCTCGCGGATCGCGTCGGCCGTGGCCGAAACCAGGATGTCCGCTTCCTCGCGGGTCAGGCAGAGCGGCGGAGCGAAGCCAAGAATGTCGCCGTGGGGCATGGCTCGGCCGATCACGCCGCGCTTGAGCAGGGCGCCCGCGACCTGCGGTCCGATCTTGCCTACGGGATCGTAGAGCCTGCGCGTTGCCTTGTCCTCGACGAATTCGATGGCGCACAACATGCCCTCCCCGCGCACGTCTCCCACGTGCGGCAGGTCGCTCAGGGCCTCGCGCATGGCCTGGTTGAGATAGCCGCCAACCGACGCGGCATTGGCCACCAGGTCCATCTCGTCGAGCAGCCTCAGGTTGGCCACGCCCGCGGCCGCACCGAGGGGATGCGCCGAGTAGGTCCAGCCGTGGCCAATGGGCCCCAGTTCGTCGGTGCCTCGCTCCAGGACCTCCCAGATGGCCTCGGAGAAGATCGAGCCCGAGAGGGGGGCGTAGGCCGAGGTGACGCCCTTGGCGATGGTCATGATGTCGGGACGGATCCCGTAGCGCTCGCAGCCGGTCATGGTCCCGAGACGCCCGAAGCCGGTCACGACCTCATCGACGATCAGCAGGATGTCGTACTTGCGCAGCACCGGCTGGATCGCCTCCCAGTAGCCTTCGGGGGGCGGCACCAGGCCGCCGGTGCCGAGCATCGGTTCGCCGATGAACGCAGCCACGGTCTCCGGTCCCTCGCGCAGGATCAACTGCTCCAGCTCGTGGGCGCAGTGGGTGGAGAATTCCGCCTCGCTCATCGCACTGTCGGGGCGGTGGAAGTAGTACGGGGCCTCGGTGTGCAGGACCCCGGGGAGTGGCAGGTCGAACTTCTTGTGGAACACCCCCAGGCCGGTCAGCGAGCCACTCATCAGCCCGGAACCATGGTAGCCGCGCCAACGCGAGATGATCT
>JAACFL010000169.1 GCA_009937385.1 Gammaproteobacteria bacterium
TAGCGGAAGCGCTCGAAATAGGCCTGTGTGGTGCCGACGACCGGGTAGCCACGATGGTTGTCGCCGTGCGCGAGCGGCACCGCCCACGCCACCTCCGGCAATGCGGCGAGCCGGTCGAAGGTCGTGCCGTCGATGGCGTTGGTGGTCGAACCGACGCCGAACACCGTCGCCATCAGGATCTGCACGTGGTTGCCGCGCGCGGCGACGATCAGGTCGATGCCCGAGACGGTGTCGGTGAAGCCGTCACGCGCCTCGCTGCGCAGGCGCTCGATGCCGAGGATCAGCGCCACACTGAGACCGATCGAGAGCACGGTCAGCGCCAGCGTCGCGCGCCGGTTGAGCAGGCTCAGCAGGCCCAGTTTCAGCATGCGCCGGCCTCCCCGGCCACGGCCCGGTTCAGGCCTGCGAAGTCGACGGCGCGGTCGAAATGCCGTTCGAGACCACGGTCGTGGCTGACGAACAGCAGGGTGCTGCCGGCGGCCCGGCATTCGGCGAGCAGCAGGTCGATGAAGTCGTCCTTGAGGTCGGCATCGAGCGCCGAGGTCGGCTCGTCGGCCAGCACCAGGCCGGGGGTGCCGATCAGCGCGCGCGCCGCGGCCACCCGCTGTTGCTGCCCGACGCTGAGTTCGTCGGCGCGTGCCGTGAGCAGCGCCCGGTCGCCCAGCCCGAGGTGATCGAGGAGCCTCACGGCCGCGCCGTGCACCCCGCCGGAGCCCGCCTCCGCCCGCTCGCGCCGCGACCGCGAGAAGCGGCACGGCAGCAGCACGTTGTCGAGGGCGCTCAGGTAGGGCACCAGGTTGAACAGCTGGAAGACGATGCCGAGGTGATCGGCGCGGAAACGGTCGCGGGCCGGGCCGTGCAGCGTGCCGAGGTCGGTCCCGGCGACGCGCAGGCAGCCCGGGTCGATCGCGACCACGCCGGCGATCGCCGCGAGCAGCGTCGACTTACCGCTGCCGCTGCCGCCGTGGAGGAACAGCGTCTCGCCGTCGGCGAGTTCGAGCGACGGGATGTCGAGCACGGCGCGGCTGTTGCCGGGCCAGGCGAAGCGGAGGTTATTGACGGTCAGCATGCCGTGGCATTCCTGTATCCCTGCCGGCCATACCGCCCCATCGATGGGGCGCGCTTGGCGCCCTTGTCCGGTGCATAGATTGACGCGGGCCGATTATCGAAGGTTCCACCTGCACTTCAACCCCAGGCTGACCGCTGGGCAGGGCGAAGATCAGAAAGGAACCGGCTGCCTCACGCCCCGACCGGACCGAACCCGCCACCGCCAGGCGTCTCGATGACGAACACATCACCGGCCGCCATCTCGGCCTGGTCGGTGCCGCCCAGCTCCTCGACCCGCCCATCGGCGCGCTCGACCGCATTGCGACCGAGCGTCCCCGGTGCGCCCCCGCCCATGCCGTAGGGCGCGACCTTGCGGTGCCCGGAGAGGATCGAGGCCGTCATCGCCTCGCCGAAGCGGATCCGGCGCACCACACCGTCGCCGCCGCGAAAACGTCCCGCGCCACCTGATCCGCGCCGGATGGCGAACGACTCGACCCGCACCGGGAAGCGCCACTCGAGCACCTCCGGGTCGGTCAGCCGCGAGTTGGTCATGTGGGTGTGCACGGCGTCGGTGCCGTGGAAACCGTCGCCGGCGCCCGAGCCGCCGCAGATGGTCTCGTAGTACTGGTGGCGCGTGTTGCCGAACGTGAAGTTGTTCATCGTCCCCTGGCTCGCCCCCATCACGCCCAGGGCGCCGTACAGCGCATCGGTCACGCACTGCGAGGTCTCGACGTTGCCGGCGACCACCGCCGCAGGGTAGTCGGGGTTGAGCATGCTGTGTTCCGGGATGATCAGGCGGATCGGCTTCAGGCACCCCTCGTTCATCGGGATGTCGTCGTCGACCAGGGTACGGAAGACGTAGAGCACCGCGGCACGCGCCACCGCGGACGGGGCGTTGAAGTTGCTCGCGAGCTGCGCCGAGGTGCCGGTGAAATCGACGCACGCCGAGCGCGCCTCGCGATCGATGGAGATCGCCACCTGGATGGTGCCCCCGCCGTCCATCGGGTAGGTGAAGGTGCCATCGGTGAGCCGGTCGAGCACGCGGCGTACCGACTCCTCGGCGTTGTCCTGCACGTGGCCCATGTAGGCCGTCACCACGTCGAGGCCGAAGTGCTCGACCATGCGGCGCAGCTCCTGGGCGCCCTTCTCGTTGGCGGCGATCTGCGCCTTGAGGTCGGCGATGTTGTTGTCGGGGCTGCGCGCCGGGAACGGCCCCGAGCCGAGCAGCTCGCGGATCGCGCGCTCGCGGAAGGTGCCGGCCTCGACGAGCAGGAAATCGTCGATCAGGATGCCCTCCTCCTCGACCGACACGCTGTCGGGCGGCATCGAGCCCGGCGTCGTGCCACCGATGTCGGCCTGGTGACCGCGCGAGCCAACGTAGAAGAGGATCCGCTCGCCGGCCACGTCGAACACCGGCGTGATCAGGGTCACGTCCGGCAGGTGCGTGCCGCCGTTGTAGGGTGCGTTGAGCGCGTAGACGTCCCCGGGACGCATGCGCCCGTCCCGCGCGGCGATGATGGCGCGCACCGAATCGCTCATCGACCCGAGATGGACCGGCATGTGCGGCGCGTTGGCGACCAGGTTGCCGGTGGTGTCGAACACGGCGCAGGAGAAGTCCAGCCGCTCCTTGATGTTCACCGAGTAGGCGGTGTTGGCCAGCGTGGCACCCATCTGCTCGGCGATGGACATGAACAGGTTGTTGAAGATCTCCAGCATCACCGGGTCGGCATCGGTACCGATCGCGACCCGTCCCGGACGGGGTTCGAAGCGGGTCAGCACCAGGTGATCGTGCGACGTGACCTCGGCCTGCCAACCCGGCTCGACGACCGTGGTCGCGACCGGCTCGATGATCACGGCGGGTCCCGGGACGACGTCCCCGGGGCGCATCTGCTCGCGAGCGTAGAACGCGGCATCGTGATGCCGTCCGTCGCTCCACACCGGGTGGCGTGACAGGACCGGGATCTCCCGGTTCGACTGCACTTCGTGTTCGGTGGCATCGACCGACGCCGTGATGCCCGCGACCTCCACCGAGAGCGCCTCGACGACCAGCTCGCGATCGTCCATGACGAAGCCGAAGCGCGTGCGGTGCGCGTCGGCGAAACCGCGCTCCAGTCCCGCGCGGTCGGCCATGTCGACCATCAGCGCCGTGTCGGTGCCGAGGTAGCGGACGTGTGCCTTGAGCGCCACGCGCATCTGGGCGCGCGCGATCTCCTGCGCCTCGAGCTCGTGCATCGCCTCCGCGGCCAGCGCGTCGCCACGCTGTGTCAGCTGCGCGACCGTGACGTCGCTGAGCGGCGCCTCGACCGTCTCCTCGCGCATCGCCCGCACCTCGGCGAGCCCCATGCCGTAGGCGGAGAGCACCCCGGCCAGCGGATGGATGAACACCCGGTCCATGCCGAGCGCATCGGCAACCAGGCAGGCGTGCTGCCCACCCGCGCCGCCGAAGCAGCAGAGCGTGTACTCGGTGACGTCGTAGCCGCGCTGCACCGAGATCTGCTTGATGGCGTTGGCCATGTTCTCGACGGCGATGCGCAGGAAACCCTCGGCGACCTCCTCCGCGCTGCGCGTCTCGCCGGTGGCCCGGGCGATCTCGTCGGCCAGCGCGGCGAAGCGTTCGCGGACCACGTCGCCGTCCATCGGCCGGTCGGCCTCCGGGCCGAACACGTTGGGAAAGTGGCGGGGTTGGATCTTGCCGAGCATGACGTTGCAGTCGGTCACCGCCAGCGGTCCGCCGCGCCGGTAGCAGGCCGGCCCCGGATTGGCGCCCGCGGATTCCGGCCCGACGCGAAAGCGCGCACCGTCGAAGTTGAGGATCGAACCGCCCCCCGCGGCGACGGTGTGGATGTGCATCATCGGCGCGCGCATGCGCACGCCAGCCACCTGGGTCTCGAAGGCGCGCTCGAACTCCCCCGCGTAGTGCGAGACGTCGGTCGAGGTGCCGCCCATGTCGAAGCCGATGAGCCGTTCGAAGCCGGCCATCTCGGCCGTGCGCACCATGCCGACGACGCCACCGGCCGGCCCCGAGAGGATCGCGTCCTTGCCCTGAAACAGGTGGGCGTCGGTCAGGCCGCCGCTCGACTGCATGAACATCAGCCGCGCGCCACCGAGCTCGGAGGCGACGCGATCGACGTAGCGACGCAGGATCGGCGACAGGTAGGCGTCGACCACCGTGGTGTCGCCACGGCTGACCAGTTTCATCAGCGGCGCCACCTCGTGGCTGGTCGAGATCTGCGTGAACCCGAGTTCGCGGGCGATCGCCGCCGCGGCCTGCTCGTGGTCCGGGTAGCGGTAGCCGTGCATGAAGACGATGGCGACCGAGCGGATGCCGCTTTCATAGGCGTCGGCGAGCGCATCGCGCGTCGCGTCGGCGTCGAACGGTTCGATCTCGTCACCGTGCGCGCCGAAACGGCCCGCGGTCTCGACCACGCGCTCGTAGAGCAGCTCCGGCAGCACGATGTTCCGGTCGAAGAGCCGCGGACGATTCTGGTAGGCGATGCGCAGCGCGTCGCCGAAGCCCTTGTTGATCAGCAGCAGCGTGCGGTCGCCCTTGCGTTCGAGCAACGCGTTGGTGGCGACGGTCGTGCCCATCTTCACCGCGTCGATGCGGTCCGCGGGGATCGCTTCCCCGGTGGGGATGCCGAGCAGATCGCGGATGCCCTGCAGGGCGGCATCCGGGTAACGCTCGGGATTTTCCGAGAGCAGCTTGCCGGTGACGACGGCCCCGTCGGGGCGCCGCGCCACGACGTCGGTGAACGTACCGCCACGGTCGACCCAGAACTGCCACTTGCCGGAAGCATTCGTGCTGGCGGTCGTCACGTTACTCACCTCCCGGCTCGTTTCCTGGCCCGCCCCCAGCAGATACCAGGGGCCACAGCTCGCATCCGGAGACCCATCAGCAGACCGCCGGCTGGGTGGTGCAGGTCCATAGTTGCTGCCTTGCGGAAACTGCTCAATGAAGCAACCCACATGAAGGTCTCGAGCCAGGTGTTGTTCAGGGAACTCATCGGCCGTCTCCGATGCTTGCCTGGGAAACGACCCGACAGGGTCGCTCTATATACCCAGGAGGAGTACG
>JAACFL010000170.1 GCA_009937385.1 Gammaproteobacteria bacterium
CCGCCGCGCTTCTCGAGACCCTCGGCGCCGTAGCGGTTGCGGTCCTCGACGCACGCCTCGAGCGCGACGCGGTTGGCCGCGGCACCGGCCGCGTTCCCCCACGGGTGGCCCAGGGTGCCGCCGCCGAACTGCAGGCAGGCATCGTCGCCGAAAATGGTCACCAGCGCCGGCATGTGCCAGACGTGGATGCCACCGGAGGCGACCGGGAACACGCCGGGCATCGAGCCCCAGTCCTGGTCGAAGAAGATGCCGCGGCTGCGGTCTTCCTTGATGTAGGAATCGCGCATCAGGTCGATCCAGCCCAGCGTCGCCTCGCGATCGCCCTCGAGCTTGCCGACCACGGTGCCGGAGTGCAGGTGGTCGCCACCGGAGAGGCGCAGCAGCTTGGCCAGAACGCGGAAGTGGATGCCGTGCTTCGGGTGACGGTCGATGACCGCGTGCATCGCGCGGTGGATGTGCAGCAGGATGCCGTTGTCGCGACACCAGTTGGCCAGGCCGGTGTTGGCACACCAGCCGCCCGTGATGTAGTCGTGCATGATGATGCGGGCGCCCAGCTCCTTGGCGCGCTCGGCGCGCTTGTACATCTCCTCGGGCGTCGGCGCGGTGACGTTGAGGTAGTGGCCCTTGCGCTCACCGGTCTCGGCCTCGGCCTTGTGCACCGCCTCCATGACGAAGTCGAAGCGCTGGCGCCAGCGCATGAACGGCTGGCTGTTGATGTTCTCGTCGTCCTTGGTCAGGTCGAGACCACCACGCAGGCACTCGTAGACCGCGCGGCCGTAGTTCTTCGCCGACAGGCCAAGCTTCGGCTTGATGGTGCAGCCGAGCAGCGCACGGCCGTACTTGTTGAAGATGTCGCGCTCGACCTGGATGCCGTGTGGCGGGCCACCGCAGGTCTTGACGTAGGCGATCGGGAAACGCACGTCCTCGAGGCGCAGGTGACGCACCGCCTTGAAGCCGAACACGTTGCCGACCAGCGACGTGAAGACGTTGACCACCGAGCCTTCCTCGAACAGGTCGATCGGGTAGGCCACGAAGGCGTAGTAGGACTCGTCGTCACCGGGGACGTCCTCGATCGCGTAGGCGCGGCCCTTGTAGTAGTCGAGGTCGGTCAGCAGGTCGGTCCAGACCGTGGTCCAGGTGCCGGTCGATGACTCGGCGGCAACCGCGGCGGCGGCCTCCTCGCGCGGCACGCCGGGCTGCGGCGTGATCTTGAAGCACGCCAGG
Organism: Gammaproteobacteria bacterium; assembly: GCA_009937385.1. Lineage (GTDB taxonomy): Bacteria > Pseudomonadota > Gammaproteobacteria > QNFN01 > QNFN01 > QNFN01. The sequence continues at coordinate 1,225 of JAACFL010000170.1, forward strand.
ATGTCGGTGTCGAGCGGGGTGTACTCGGGCATCCAGTAGGTTTCCCGGTAATCCTTGACGCCTGCGCTGTAGGTCTTGACTGCCATGGTTCGATTCTCTCCTTGCATTGGAACCGGGTTCCCGGGACGTCGCCCGCCGGGGCCGCGGTGAGGCTGGTAGCCTGGGTAGCGACTCTAGTGCGGTTTTATCATAAATAACAGTAAATTGTTTTTATTTTTTTTATCAGTTTTTACTTATGCATTATTTCTTCGGTCCGGGCCTGTAAACCCAAGCGTAGCCTACCCTCGCGGGACAGGCTCGCGAGCCGCTCCCGGGACGCTCTTTTGCTCGGCGCCACGCTGTGGCTAAATGCGCCCTCTGCAGGCACAGACAGGACGAGCGAGACGATGAACGCCATCCCCGACACCCTCTACCAGTCCGAGCTTTCCAGCCTCGAGCTGATCGGACGCGGCAAGGTCCGCGACCTCTATGCCATCGACGACGACCACATGATGATCGTCACCACCGATCGCATCTCGGCATTCGACGTCATCCTGCCGACCGCCATCCCCGGCAAGGGCGCGGTGCTGACGACGGTGTCGCGTTTCTGGTTCGAGCGCATGCGCGACATCATCCCGAACCACATCGCCACGCTGTCGCTGGCCGACGTGCTGTCGAATCGCGAGGAGCGCGAGCAGGTGCGTGGCCGCGCGATGATCGTCAACCGGCTGCGTCCTCTGCCGGTCGAGGCGATCGTGCGCGGCTACCTGGTCGGCTCCGGCTGGAAGGACTACCAGAAGGAGGGCGCGGTCTGCGGCATCCCCCTGCCCACCGGGCTGCAGCTCGCCGAGCAGCTGCCGATGCCGCTCTACACGCCGTCGACCAAGGCCGAGGTCGGCGAGCACGACGAGAACATCGACTTCCAGCAGACCGTCGAGCTGATGGGCGCCAAGCTCGCCGAGCAGGTGCGCGACGTCACCCTGCACATCTACCGCGAGGCGCGCGACTACGCCGCCGGCCGCGGCATCATCATCGCCGACACCAAGTTCGAGTTCGGTCTCGACGGCAAGGGCAACATGGTGATCATCGACGAGGCGCTGACCCCGGACTCGTCGCGCTTCTGGCCGCTCGACGGCTACCGCCCCGGCGTCAACCCACCGAGCTTCGACAAGCAGTTCGTACGCGACTACCTCGAGACGCTCGACTGGGACAAGACGCCGCCCGGCCCGGAGCTGCCCGAGGAGGTCATGCGCAAGACCGCCGAGAAGTACCTCGAAGCGCAGCGCCGCCTCACCGGGGTGGTCTGACGCCCATGGTAGGGCGGTGCCTCCGGCACCGCCCTACCTGGCTCTGAATTGATTGTCGGTGGGTCGGACTTCAGTCCGACACCTAACTCGCTGTCGGGCTAAAGCCCGACCCACAACCCGAACCGCGTGAAGCACCTCACTTGACCTCCGGGTCGAGCTCGCCGCTGGCGTAGCGCCCGGACATCACCTCCAGCGAATCCGCGTTGATCTTGTCGGCCATGCCGGCACAGCCGAAGGCCTCGTAGCGCGCCTTGCAGATCTCGCTCATCGCCGCGGTGGCCTCCTTGAGGAACTTGCGCGGGTCGAAGTTGGCCGGGTTGTCGTGCAGGTGGCGCCGGATCGAGCCGGTCGAGGCCATGCGCAGGTCGGTGTCGATGTTGACCTTGCGCACGCCGTGCTTGATGCCCTCGACGATCTCCTCGACCGGCACGCCGTAGGTCTGGCCCATGTCGCCGCCGAAGCTGTTGATGATCTCGAGCCAGTCCTGCGGCACCGACGACGAGCCGTGCATGACCAGGTGGGTCCTGGGAATGCGGGCATGGATCGCCTTGATGCGTTCGATGGCCAGGATGTCACCGGTCGGCGGCCGGGTGAACTTGTAGGCGCCGTGGCTGGTGCCGATGGCGATCGCCAACGCGTCGACGCCGGTCTGCTTGACGAAGTCGGCTGCCTGCTCGGGGTCGGTCAGCAGCATCTCCTTGTCGAGCTTGCCCTCGGCGCCGTGGCCGTCCTCCTCGCCCATCTCGCCGGTCTCCAGCGAGCCGAGGCAGCCGAGCTCGCCCTCGACCGAAACGCCACCACCGTGCGCCATCTCGACCACGCGCCGCGTGACGTCGACGTTGTACTCGTATTCTGCGGGGGTCTTCATGTCGGGCATCAGCGAGCCGTCCATCATCACCGATGTGAAACCGGACTGGATCGAGCGCAGGCAGACGCTCGGCTCGGAACCGTGATCCTGGTGCATGCAGATCGGGATGTGCGGATAGGACTCCACAGCGGCCTCGACCAGGTGGCGCAGGAACGCCTCGCCGGCGTACTTCCGTGCGCCGGCCGAACCCTGCAGGATCACCGGGCTGCGCACCGCGTCGGCGGCCTGCATGATCGCGTGGATCTGCTCCATGTTGTTGACGTTGAACGCCGGCAGCCCGTAGCCGTGCTCGGCAGCGTGGTCCAGCAGTTGGCGGAGTGAAACGAGTGCCATGATGTTCTCCTCTGGTTGGCGAGTGTCCCGGTGGTCTCGATACGGGATCAGGTGGGTTGGGGTGTGGGGCCGACGCGCAGGATCTTCATCGCGCTGGTGCCTCCATGGACGCCGCTCAGGTCGCCCTTGGTGGAGATCACCAGGTCGCCCTCGGTGACCACGCCCTCGGCGACCAGCACCTCGAGCAGGGCTCGGTTGATGGCCGAGTAGTCGTTGCCTACCGCCTCGAACGGCACCGGGTAGACGCCACGGTACAGCGTCACCCGGCGCAGCGTCTGGCGGTGCGGAGTCATCGCGTAGATCGGGATGCCGGAGCCGACGCGCGACATCCACAGCGCGGTGTCGCCGGACTCGGTCAGCGCGGCGATCGCCTTGACCGGCAGGCGATTGGCGACGTACATCGTGGCCATCGCGATCGACTCGTCGACGCGGCTGAAGGCGTCGTCGTGGCGGTAGCCGCCGACCATCGCCTCGCGCTGGCGCTCGGCGCCCTCGCAGATGCGCGCCATCGCCGTGACCGCCTCGACCGGGTACTCGCCGATCGCGGTCTCCTCGGAGAGCATCACCGCGTCGGTGCCGTCGAGCACGGCGTTGGCGACGTCGAGCACCTCGGCACGCGTCGGAAGGGTCGCCGAAACCATCGACTGCATCATCTGGGTCGCGGTGATCACCGCGCGATCGGCGCCGCGCGCCAGGCGGATCAGCCGCTTCTGCACCCCGGGCAGCTCGGCGTCGCCGATCTCGACCCCGAGATCGCCGCGCGCGACCATGATCGCGTCGGCCGCCTCGATGATCTCGGTCGCCACGGTCACCGCCTCGGCGCGCTCGATCTTGGCCACCAGCCGGCCGCTGCCGCCGGCCGCGGTGAACAGCCGCCGCGCCTCGTGGACGTCGTCGGCGGAACGCACGAACGACAGCGCCAGGTAGTCGGCCTCGAGTTCCGCGGCCAGCCACATGTCGGCGCGGTCCTTGTCGCTCAGCGCCGGCGCAGAGAGCCCGCCGCCACGCTTGTTGATCCCCTTGTGGCTCGACAGCCGGCCGCCGACCAGCACACGGGTTTCGATGCGACCGCCGGCGATGCCGCTCACCTCCAGCTCCAGCCGGCCGTCGTCGAGCAGCAGGTGGTCACCGGGCACCACGTCGGAAGCAAGCCCGGCGTAGCCACAGCAGACGCGCTCGGCGTCGCCCTCGCCGTCGTCGCAGGTGATGTCGAGCCGGAAGGTCGCCCCCGGCTCCAGCTCGACCGCACCCTCGCGAAACGCCCCGACGCGGATCTTGGGGCCCTGCAGGTCGACCAGCAGCCCCACCTCGACGCCCGCCTCCTCGGCCGCGGCACGCAGCTGCGCGACGCGCGCACGGTGCTCGTCCGGGCTGCCGTGGGAGAGGTTGACGCGGGCGCGCGGCGAGCGTTTTCGGGGCGTCGACCGCTGGGCCGAGCGTGGCGACGATCTTGGTCCGGCGCGGCATGGGCGGTAGGGAGACGTGGCTCAGCTGGACGCGCGCGCCTCGAGCATCGCCACCGCGGGCAGGGTCTTGCCCTCGAGGAACTCGAGGAAGGCGCCGCCGCCGGTCGAGATGTAGGAGACGCGGTCGCCGATACCGTACTTGGCGATTGCGGCCAGGGTGTCGCCGCCACCGGCGATCGAGAATCCGGCACTCGCCGCGATCGCGTTGGCGATCGTCCGGGTGCCTTCGCCGAACTGGTCGAACTCGAACACGCCGACCGGGCCGTTCCAGACCACGGTGCCGGCCTCGGCCAGGGATGCGGCGAGCCGCTGCGCGGTCGCCGGCCCGATGTCGAAGATCAGGTCGTCGTCGGCGACCTCTTCGACGCGCTTGATTTCGGCCTCGGCATCGGCGGCGAACGCCTTGCCGCAGACCACGTCGGTCGGCACCGGGATCTCGCCACCGGCGTCACGCGCCGCGGCGATCAGCCGCTGCGCCTCGGGCACCAGGTCGGCCTCGTAGAGCGACTTGCCAACGTTGTGGCCCGCCGCGGCGATAAAGGTGTTGGCGATGCCGCCGCCGACGATCAGCCGGTCGACGACCCGGGACAGGCTGTCGAGCACCGTCAGCTTGGTCGAGACCTTCGAACCGCCGACGATCGCGACCATCGGCCGTGCCGGAGCGTCGAGCGCACGCGCCAGCGCGTCGAGCTCACCGACCAGCAACGGCCCGGCGCAGGCCACCGGCGCGAAGCGCGCCACGCCGTGGGTCGAGGCCTGGGCGCGGTGCGCCGTGCCGAAGGCGTCCATGACGAACACGTCGCACAACGCCGCCATGCGTTTCGCCAGCGCCTCGTCGTCCCTCTTCTCGCCCTTGTTGAAGCGCACGTTCTCGGCCAGCGCGACCTCGCCGTCGGCGAGCTCGACACCGTCCAGCCAGTCGCCGACCAGGCGTACCGGGCGACCGAGCAGGTCGCCAAGGGCCGAGGCGACCGGCGCCAGCGAGTACTGCGGGTCGGGCTCGCCCTCCGTCGGACGGCCGAGGTGCGACATCAGCAGCACCCTGCCTCCGGCGTCCGCCGCGTGGCGGATGGTCGGCAGCGTGGCGCGCAGCCGGGTGTCGTCGGCCACCGCACCGTCGCGCAGCGGCACGTTGAGGTCCTCGCGGATCAGCACGCGCTTCCCGGCGAGGTCGAGGTCGGTCATTTTTCTAACCATATCGGTGCCCAAGCCTCATTCAGTGCATTGCCGGGTGGTCAGCCGCAAGGCGCGCTGGCGCCCCCATAGTGGTTCTATGGGTAGCCGGCGCAACACCGCGGATGGCCACCCGGCAGCGCACCCGAAGGGAGCCCCACGGCAGGCGCAGCTCTGCGTTACGATGCTTGACAAGGGCACGCCATTGCCTGCGCACCGAGCCTTGATCTGCACCTGCCG
>JAACFL010000171.1 GCA_009937385.1 Gammaproteobacteria bacterium
TCTCCGGCGGTTGTCCAGGCGACCGGGAACGGTCGCCGTATCGCGATTGGACAGGCACTGCCAGGGCAGTGCCTTTATAGATTGGGGCCCCGACACCCGCGGCCCCCAGAGACAAGCCCGGATTCCATGCCCCAGATCACGCTCCCCGACGGCAGCCAGCGCCAGTTCGACCAGCCGGTCACGGTGCACGAGGTGGCCGCCGACATCGGTCCCGGTCTCGCCAAGGCGGCGCTCGCCGGGCGCGTCGACGGCCGCCTGGTCGACACCAGCCACAGCATCGACGCCGATGCTGAGCTGGCCATCATCACCGGTCGTGACGAGGATGGCCTGGAGGTGATCCGTCACTCCACCGCGCACCTGCTGGCGCAGGCGGTCAAGCAGTTGTTCCCCGAGGCCCAGGTCACCATCGGCCCGGTGATCGACAACGGCTTCTACTACGACTTCGCTTACGAGCGCCCGTTCACGCCCGAGGATCTCGAGGCGATCGAGAAGAAGATGGCCGAGTTGGCCAAGCAGTCAATCGCGGTGAGTCGCGAGGAGTGGAACCGGGACGAGGCGATCGTCTTCTTCAAGGAGCAGGGCGAGGCTTACAAGGCCGAGATCATCGGCGACATCCCGGCCGACCAGACCATCTCGCTCTACCGCCAGGGTGATTTCATCGACCTGTGCCGCGGGCCGCACGTGCCCGACACCGGCCGGACCGGTGCCTTCAAGCTGATGAAGGTGGCCGGCGCCTACTGGCGAGGCAGCTCCGACAACGAGATGCTGCAGCGGATCTACGGCACCGCCTGGCCGGACAAGAAACAGCTCAAGGGTTACCTGCACCGGCTGGCCGAGGCAGAGAAGCGCGACCACCGCAAGATCGCCAAGGCCCAGGACCTGTTCCACGTCCAGGAAGAGGCGCCGGGCATGGTCTTCTGGCACCCCAACGGCTGGACCGTCTACCGCACCGTCGAGCAGTACATCCGCGACAAGATCCGCGCGCGCGGCTACCGCGAGATCCGCACGCCGCAGATCGTCGACCGCTCGCTGTGGGAGAAGTCGGGCCACTGGGACAAGTTCCGCGCCGACATGTTCACCACCGGCTCCGAGGATCGCGACTACGCGATCAAGCCGATGAACTGCCCGTGCCACATCCAGGTGTACAACCAGGGGCTCAAGAGCTACCGCGACCTGCCGCTGCGGCTGGCCGAGTTCGGTTCGTGTCACCGCAACGAGGCCAGCGGCACGCTGCATGGCCTGATGCGGGTGCGCAATTTCGTTCAGGACGACGCGCACATCTTCTGCACCGAGGACCAGATCCAGCAGGAGGTCTCGGACTTCGTCGACCTGCTGTTCGAGGTCTACGCCGACTTCGGTTTCAACGACATCATTATCGCGCTCTCGACCCGGCCCGAGCAGCGGGTCGGATCCGATGCGGTCTGGGACAAGGCCGAGGCGGCGCTCCGGCAGGCACTGGATGCCAAGGGGCTGGAGTGGACGCTGCAGGAGGGCGAGGGCGCCTTCTACGGACCGAAGATCGACTTCTCGCTGCGCGACTGCCTCGAGCGGGTCTGGCAGTGCGGCACCGTGCAGGTCGACTTCTCGATGCCAGGTCGGTTGGACGCCGAGTACGTCGCCGAGGACGGTTCGCGCCAGGTGCCGGTGATGCTGCACCGCGCGATCCTTGGCTCGCTGGAACGCTTCATCGGCATTCTGATCGAACAGCACGCCGGCGCTTTCCCGGCCTGGCTCGCGCCTTGGCAGGCCGTGGTGCTCACAATCACCGACCGCCAGGACGGCTACGCCTCGGATGTGGCGGAATCCTTGAAAAAACAGGGATTCAGGGCCTTCGCGGACTTGAGAAACGAGAAGATCGGCTTTAAAATTCGCGAGCACACGTTGCAGCGCATTCCGTATCTGCTGGTGGTCGGCGATCGCGAGCAGGAGGAGGGCGCTGTTTCTGTGCGCACACGCGGTGGTGAGGATCTGGGCTCGATGCCCCTCGAGGCATTCGCCGAGCGCCTTGCCACCGATATGGCCCTGCTGGGCCGAACTGACTAGGAGGATCTGGCAATAGCTTCTGACAAAGAAACTCGTCTCAACGACGACATCACTGCGCCGCAAGTACGACTGATCGGCGCTGGCGGGGAACAGGTGGGTATCGTGACGCTCGAGGAGGCGCAGCAGGCGTCGCTCGATGCGGACATGGACCTGGTCGAAATCTCGCCCACTGCCGAACCCCCGGTCTGCAAGATCATGGACTACGGGAAGTTCCGCTTCGAGGAGAACAAGAAGCGGCACGAGGCAAAGAAGAAGCAAAAGCAGATCCAGATCAAGGAGGTCAAGTTCCGGCCCAACACGGACATCGGGGATTACAACGTCAAGTTACGCAACCTGACGCGGTTCCTCGAAGAGGGTGACAAGACCAAGGTCACGCTGCGCTTTCGCGGCCGCGAGATGGCTCACCAGGAGCTGGGTCTCGAGCTGCTGCAGCGCATCGAGAAGGACCTCGAGGAGCTCAGCACGGTGGAGCAGATGCCCCGCCGCGAAGGGCGCCTGATGGTCATGGTGCTGGCACCCAAGAAAAGGAAGTAGTCGCTCGGTAAAAGCCCGCGAGGGTGCGACGTACTTTTGACATAAACGCAAGCAGAGTAAACGACATGCCCAAGATGAAGACCAATCGCGGTACCGCCAAGCGGTTCTCGCGGACGGGAGGCGGTGGTTTCAAGTGCGCCCAGGCGTACAAGAATCACATCCTTACCAAGAAGAGCACCAAGCGGAAGCGCCACCTCCGCCACATGAACCAGGTCGATGAGGCCGATGTTGCAGCCGTGCGCAAGCTGCTGCCGTACAGCTGAGGTAACGAGCGATGCCGCGAGTCAAACGGGGCGTGACGGCCCGTAACCGTCACAAGAAGGTCCTCGCCGAGGCGAAGGGCTATTACGGCGCGCGCAGCCGCGTCTACCGCGTCGCCAAGCAGGCAGTGATCAAGGCCGGGCAGTACGCCTACCGCGATCGCCGCCAGCGCAAGCGTCAGTTCCGCGCGCTGTGGATCGCGCGCATCAACGCAGCCGCCCGCGAGAACGGTCTCTCTTACAGCCGCTTCATCAACGGCCTCACGCGTTCGGGCGTCGAGATCGACCGCAAGGTCCTCGCCGACCTCGCCGTGAGCGACAAGGCTGCCTTCGCCGCCATCGCGGCCCAGGCCAAGGCCGCCCTGTCCAGCTGATCGAACCCCTGACCGTCGGCCGCCTACGGGTGGCCGACGGCCGATCGGGACGACGGGGGAAAGGCCTGGGTGCCTTTCCCCCTTTTTAATTTCTGCGCGATGGGGACGACCACCGGTGCATGACGTAGACCAACTGGTGAGCCAGGCAGGGACCGAGATCGAGGCCGCCGCCGACCTCGCGGCCCTCGACGAGGTGCGGGTGCGTTACCTGGGCAAGAAGGGCGCACTGACCGATCTGCTCAAGCAGCTCGGCAAAGTGCCCGCTGAAGAGCGCCCGGCGCGCGGTCAGGAGATCAACCGCGCCAAGCAGCAGGTCCAGGAGGCGCTCGACGGGCGCCGCTTGGCGCTCGACGAAGCGAGGCTGGCTGAGAAGCTCGCGGCCGAGACCCTGGACGTGACACTGCCCGGTCGCGGCCAGGCAAGTGGTGGCCTGCACCCGATCACGCTGACGCTGCAGCGCATCGAGCGACTCTTCGCGCAGGCCGGTTTCGCGGTCGTTGAAGGTCCCGAGATCGAGGACGACTACCACAACTTCGAGGCGCTCAACATCCCGCCACACCACCCGGCGCGGGCGATGCACGACACCTTCTACTTCGACGCGCGGATGCTGCTGCGCACGCACACCTCCAACGTGCAGATTCGTGCGATGGAGAACCGCGAGCCGCCGATGGCGATCATCGCCCCGGGGCGTGTCTACCGCTGCGACTCGGACCTGACCCACAGCCCGATGTTCCACCAGGTCGAGGGCTTCCTGGTCGATGAGGGGGTGAGCTTCGCCGACCTCAAGGGCATCCTCAACGACTTCTTGCACAACTTCTTCGAGCGCGACGACCTCGCGGTGCGCTTCCGTCCTTCGTATTTCCCGTTCACGGAACCGTCGGCCGAGGTCGACATCCAGTGCGTGATCTGCGGAGGCGCGGGCTGCCGCACCTGCGGCCAGAGCGGCTGGCTGGAGATCCTGGGCAGCGGCATGATCCACCCGGAGGTGTTCCGCCACGTCGGCATCGACAGCGAGCGTTTCACCGGCTTCGCGTTCGGCATGGGCGCCGAGCGCATGGCGATGCTGCGCTATGGCATCGACGACCTGCGCATCTTTTACGACAACGACCTGCGCTTCCTGCGCCAGTTCCAGTAAGCGGGCGAGGGGAGCGACATGCGTTTCAGTGAACAGTGGCTGCGCGAGTGGGTCGATCCCCAGGTCGACGGCGCGGAGCTGGCCCGACAGCTGACGATGGCCGGCCTCGAGGTCGACAGCATCGAGCCGGTCGCGCCGCCACTCGACGGCGTCGTGGTTGGGAAAATCGTCGGAATCGCGCCTCACCCGGATGCCGACCGGCTGCGCGTCTGTGAGGTCGATGTCGGTGGCGACGCCCCGCTGCAGGTGGTGTGTGGCGCGCCGAATGCACGGCAAGGCCTTTGTGCGCCGCTCGCGTCGATCGGCGCGACACTTCCCGAGGGCATGAAGATCAAGCGCAGCAAGCTGCGCGGTGTCGAGTCGCACGGCATGCTCTGTTCGGCGGTCGAGCTCGGCCTGGGCGAGGCGGCCGACGGACTGCTCGAGCTGGCCGACGCCGCCGAGCCCGGCGCGCCGATCACGGAACACCTCGGTCTCGACGACACCGCCATCGAAGTGGACCTGACGCCAAATCGTGGCGACTGCCTCGGATTGGCCGGCATCGCCCGGGAGGTCGGCGTGCTGAACCGCGCCGAGGTGACCCCGGTTGCCACCGATCCGGTCCCGGCGACCATCGACGACACCTTCCCGGTCGAGCTCGCCGCACCCGAGGGCTGCCCGCGCTACCTCGGTCGCGTGATCCGCGGCATCGACCCGCACGCGACCACGCCGACCTGGATGCAGGAGCGCCTGCGGCGCAGCGGCATCCGCAGCCTCGCGATGCACGCCTTCGACCTGTCGCGCCTGACCGGTGGCATCGTCGTGCGCTGGGCCGAGGCGGGTGAGAAGCTGCTTCTGCTCGACGGTCGCGAGGTCGAACTCGACACCGAGACGCTGGTCATCGCCGACCATGGCCAGGCGGTCGCGATCGCCGGGGTCATGGGTGGTGAGCTCTCCGGCATCGCCGACAACACCGAGACGCTGTTTCTCGAGAGCGCGTTCTTCACGCCGACCGTCATCGCCGGCCGCGCGCGTCGCTACGGTATGCATACCGACGCCTCGCACCGCTTCGAGCGTGGTGTCGATCCCGAGTTGCAGCGCCGTGCCATGGAGCGTGCCACCACGCTGCTGCTCGAGATCGTTGGTGGGCAGCCGGGGCCGGTCGTCGAGGCGGTCTCGGGGGAACACCTGCCGCAGTCGGCCACCGTCGAGCTGCGCCGTGCGCGAATCGAACGGCTGCTCGGTATCGCGATCCCCGATGCCGATGTCGAGGAGATTCTCGGGCGGCTCGGCATGCAGCTCACAGCCAACGACGACGGCTGGCAGGTGCATGCGCCGAGCTACCGCTTCGACGTCGCCATCGAAGCCGACCTGATCGAGGAACTCGCGCGGATCTACGGCTACGACAACGTCCCGGCCAGCCGGCCGCATGGCGCAATGACCATCCTGCCCGAGCCAGAGAGACGCGCCGACGCGCTGCGCGCGGCAAACCTGCTGGTCGAGCGTGGTTACCAGGAGGCGATCACCTTCAGCTTCGTCGATCCGGACACGCAGCAGACACTCGACCCGGACCACTCACCGATCGCGCTCGCCAACCCGATCTCGAGTGACATGGCGGTGATGCGTACCACCTTGTGGACCGGGCTGCTCGCGGCCTTGGCGCACAACCAGCGTCGCCAGCAGCCGCGTGT